>NZ_JBHXMA010000016.1:131932-222037 GCF_042721035.1 Streptomyces sp. NPDC058464 | reverse complement strand
GGGCGCCCAGGTGCCCGCGAAACCGAGCATCACCAGCGGTCCGGCCCAGCCGGTCGCGTGCATCCAGCGCCCGAAGAGCGTGTCGGCGGGCAGCGTGCTCTGCTGGCTGACCCCTGCGACGAACAGCCCCGGTGCGATCCAGCAGGCGAGCACCAGCAGCCGGATCCGCCACTGCGAGACCAGCTTCACCAGCTCGAAGCGGTAACCGCGCGAGACCGGGACACGACGGGCGCCGGTGGGTTCGGTGACGACGGGGGCGGTGGGGTCGGTGGCGGTGGTCGCGGTCATCGTCCGGCCTCCTGGTGCTCGGTGAGGGCGAGGAACGCGGCTTCGAGGGGGGAGACGACGGGGGCGAGTTCGCGCACCGCGACGCCCGACCGCACGACCTCCGCGACGAGTTCGTCGAGGGCGGGCACCAAGCCGCGCACGACGAGTACGTCGGGGTCCTTCCGCAGGCCGAGACCGCCGAGGCCGGTGTCGTCGACGAGCCGGATGCCGGCCGTGGCGGCGGCGAGCCGACGCGCGGTCTCGGCGTCCGAGGTGCGCAGCCGGTAGTCGAGTTCGCGGTTCTCGGCGGCCAGCTTGGTCAGCGGACCGGAGAAGACGACGCGTCCGGTGGCGAGGATGGTGACCTCGGAGCAGAGCGCCTCCAGGTCGTCCATCCGGTGGCTGGAGAGGACCACGGCGGTGCCGTCGGCGGCGAGCCGGGTGAGGACGCCGTGCACGTGCCTCTTGCCGGCCGGGTCGAGGCCGTTGGAGGGCTCGTCGAGGACGAGCAGCCGGGGCCGGGTGAGCAGGGCGGCGGCGAGCCCGAGCCGCTGGCGCATGCCGAGGGAGAAGCCGCGGGTCTTGTCGTCGGCGACGTCGGTGAGCCCGACCTCGGCGAGCACGTCGTCGATCCCCGTGGCCCCTGTGGCCCCCGCGCCCCCCGCGGTTCCCGTGCTCCCCGCGGTCCCGGTGTCGAGGCCGCGGAGCGCTGCCAGCGCGGCGAGGTTCTGCCGGGCGGTGAGCGAGGGGTAGAGCCCGGGCGCGTCCACGAAGCCGGCGACGCCGTCGGGAGCGGCGAGCGCCCGCTCGACCGGGGTGCCCAGGATCTCCAGCCGGCCGCCGTCGGCGACGGCCAGCCCGAGCAGCAGGCCGAGCAGGGTCGTCTTGCCGGCGCCGTTCGGGCCGACCAGGCCGTGGATCTGTCCTTGCGTCACGTCCAGGTCCACGGCGTCCAGCGCCACGACGTCACCGAAGCACTTGGTGATCCCACGGGCCCGGACTGCGTGCGGTGTGTCCATGAGTCCCATGCGTCCCTTCTTCCGCAATCCGCAGGGACTTTATGGAGAACACACAACTTGGGCACAGACGAATGGCTGAACGCCCGTCGAACGGTTCGTCAAGGCAACGGCAAGTCGGCCGAGGGGGAGGCGGATTCCGGCCGAATCCGGTCAACGTCCGGACGTACCCGGGTCGTATGACGTACTGCGCGGGGGCGGCGCTGCCGGAGGAGCGTCGGCCACCCGGCATGCGGCATCAGGCCGCTCCCGACGGCCGGAAGGCCCGCCGCCACGCTCCGGGGATGCTCTGAACCGCTCCTTGAGGAGCTCCGCGCGACGGAGGGAACCGCAAGGCGACATGAACGCGTCACCGCCGACGAGTGCCCGACGAGTGCCCGACGGACGGACGCCGGAGGGCGGCTTTCGGATCGGTTCCGAGGACTGCGGGGCGATGTGAAGGAACTTCGGGAAAGCGGCGAAGAGGGACGGCTGCCCGGCGGGGCGACGGCGGCGCGCCCCGAGCAGGACACCGGAGTGTCGGGCCCGGCCGCGTTCCGTCACCGGTTCCTTCCCGCGGTCGTGGCGTCGCTGGCCGCCATGACGCTGGCGGTGTCCTGCACGGACTCGTCCGCCCCGCACCGTCGTTCGCCCACCACGCAGCAGACGCCTGCCGAGAGCACGTCCGCGGGCACCGGGGCCGAGACCGGCGAGGACTGCGATCGGCTGCGGTCGCTGAAGCCGCTCGACCGCATGCCGGAGCCGGGCGGCCGGATGCCGAGCGGATCGGCGATGGAGCGGATCGTCGCACGCGGCCGGCTGATCGTGGGGGTGGACCAGAACACCTACCTGTTCGGCTATCGCGACACCGACACCGGACAGCTGAGCGGGCTCGACATCGACCTGGTTCGGGAGATCTCCCGGGCCTTGTTCGGGCGGCCGGACCGGGTGCAGTTCAAGACCGTGCCGTCCTCGCGTCGCATCGAGATACTGGAGCGCGGCGAGGTCGACCTGGTCGCCCACTCCATGACGATCACCTGCGAGCGCATGAAGCGGGTGCTGTTCAGCAGCGACTACCTCGATTCCGGCCAGCGCGTCCTGGTCCCCGACACCTCCCCGGTGAAGAACCTGGCCGATCTCGCCGGGCAGAAGGTGTGCACGGCCCGGGGCACCACCTCACTGGACGAGTTACGCCGCGCCCGCCCGAAAGTGCGGCCCGTGACCGTCGCCGACTGGACCGACTGCCTCGTACAGCTGCAGCTGGGCAACGTGGCCGCCGTGTCGACCACCGACAACGTCCTCGCCGGACTCAGCGCCCAGGACCCCACCACCCGCATCACCGGCCCACGGTTCACCTACGAGCCGCACGGCATCGCCGTCTCGAAGAAGTCGCCGGAGCTCGTCCGTTTCGTCAACGGCGTGCTCGCCCGCCTGCGCGCCTCCGGCAGACTCCGCGCCCTGCACGAACGGTGGTTGGGCGCCTACGGGGATTTCTACCCACCCGCGCCGCGCTACCGCGAATGACACCGCCCGCGCGTCCAGGGTCCCCAGGGCCTCCAAGGCATCCAAGGCCTCCGGCAGCGGTCACCCGAAGTCGTCGGTGTTCAAGGTCCGATGCGATGGTCGCCTCTGCGGGTTCCGAGCCCGCGGCCGGTTCCGATACGGATCCGCCAGGCGGACCCGTCACGGGGCCCGTTGATCACCACCAGCATTCCGGGGAGCAGTTTCAGCCTCTTGCGTCGGAGTCGGCCCGCCAGGCCGCCGTTGGTGTAGACACAGTCCTGCCAGCGGAGTTCGGGGGTCAGAGTGCGGACCGAGACCATGCCGGACCACTTGTGCCACGACCGGGTGACGATCCGCGCGACGGCGGGCGGACCCGTGTAGCGGAGTACCTCCCCGCCACTGCCGCAGATCGCCTGGTCGAAGGTGGGCAGTACGTCGAGCGGGGTGACGCGCAGGTCCCAGCCTCCGTCACCCTCGGTCTGGAGCAGCGTCGGCCCGGGGCCGAGTCCGACGATCGCACCGCCCTCGGGGTGGTCGAAATCGGCGGACAGGGTCGCCTCGTAGTCGCGTGACTCGACGCGGACATCCAGCTCGGAGCCGCTCCCCACGTCTGTCAGGCACCACACCCACAGCGCGGCCGGCACCCCCGTGTAGACGAGGGCTTCCGCACCGATCCCCCGGGTCGTGGTGGTCTCCACCGGGCAGGCCGCGGACAGCGGCAGTACACGCAGCAGCCACTCGCAGTCGTCGGCATTGCTGACCTCGACCCGGCCGGCCGCCGACCAGATGGGCGGCGTGTCGTGGTCGAACAGGAACCTGGCACGGTCGACGCCGCCCACAGACCAGGGGATCTGGTCGTCGAAGTCCGTGCGCAGCCTGAGGTACGGGCGAGCGGGGCGAACGCAGACGAGTTTGGTGAACTCGAGGATCGCCGGTCCCTGCGGGTCCGGCTTGACGATCTCGACCGTCTGGTTCCCGATCCCCCGGCGGCAGAAGACTCCACCGTCCTCGGCCTCGTCCTGCTCCAGCGGGGTGACGGAGATCGACCACCGCCCGGTCCCGTCGATGCGCAACCGCTGCGGCCCCGCGAGGCCCACCTTGTACTCCCAGGTCCGCGGCTCCTCCGTACGGCTGTGCTCGGGCTCCGAGTTCCGGACCAGTGGGGTGCCGCTGGCGCCGACCAGCGTGAACCTGCCCGCGTGGGCACGGTGGACCACGGTGGCCCAGCCCTGCGGTCCCCGGTAGTCGAGTACCGATGGTCCCGTGCCCTCGGCTGCCTCGGTGAACGGACGCACGTCGGCTGTCATCGCATCGCGCTCCCCGATGTGTCGTACCGCAGGCTAACCGGCGGCCGCCTTGATCAGAACATGACGTCGTTGGTCGTACGCGGACATCGGCCGACGGGACGCCGGCGGAACCACGTGCCCGCAACGGGCAAGGAACTCCGGGCACATCCCGCCCGCACCCGGCCGACGACGGTTCCCCCGCCGCTCAACCGGCGTGCAGCAGCAGCCCGATCCCGACGACCAGCAGGCCCGCCGCCGCGATCCTGGGCGCCCCGAAGCGCTCCTTGAAGAAGACCGCCCCGATGGCCGCGCCGACGATGATCGACGACTCGCGCAGCGCGGCCACCGGTGCCAGCTCGGCGCGGGTCTGTGCCCACAGGACCAGTCCGTAGGCGAGGACGGAGAGCAGGGCGCCGAAGAGCCCGAGGGCCGCGAACGGGCGGGCCGCGGTGAGCAGTTCGCCGCGTCTGCGGTACAGGGCGTACGCCGGGATGGCGAGCCCCTGCAGGGCCATCAGCCAGGCGATGTAGCCCACGGAGGATCCCGAGGCCCGGACCCCGAGGCCGTCGAGGACGGTGTACGCGGCGATCGTCAGGCCGGTGGCGAGGGCGGCCCCGATCGCCGTCCAGTCGGGGCGGCGGCCGCGCAGCCCCCACAGGGCGACCCCGGTGAGCCCGGCGCAGGACACGGCGATGCCCGCGGCCGCCGGGGCGTCCGGCACCTCGTGCGCGAACACGGCGGCGAACAGCGTGACCAGGAGCGGCGCGGTCCCGCGCGCGATCGGGTACGCCTGCCCGAAGTCCCCGAGCCGGAAGGAGAGCATCAGCAGCGCGAAGTAGGCGACATGGACGACCGCGGAGGCGATCAGGTACGGCCAGGCGCCGGCCGCCGGTGCGGCGGAGAACGGCATCAGCAGCAGGCCGATCAGCACGCCTCCGCCGGCGATCAGCGAGGAGCCGACGAGTTTGTCGGTGATCCGGTGGGCGATGGCGTTCCAGCTCGCGTGCGTGACCGCGGCGAGCAGGACGGCCGCGGTGACCAGTGGGGTCACGCGGTGGGCTCGCGCACGTCCACGACGGTGGCCCCGGCGTGCTCCACCAGGGCTGCGGGCGCGATCGGGAAGACGGCGTGCGGGTTGCCGGCCGCGGCCCACACGACGTCGTGCCGCAGCAGCGCCCGGTCGGCGAGCACGCGCGTGCGTGTCCGGTGTCCGAAGGGCGGCACGCCGCCGATGGCGTACCCGGTCGTCTCGCGTACGACGTCCGCCCTGGCCCGGGTCACCTTCTCGGCGCCGAGTTCCTTGCGGACCAGTTCCACGTCGACCCGGGAGGCCCCGTCCATCAGCACCAGCACCGGCACCCCGTCGGCCGCGAAGATCAGCGACTTGCAGATCTCGCTGAGCTCGCACCCGACCGCCGCGGCGGCCTCGGCCGCGGTACGGGTCGCGTCCGGGAACCGCCGGATTCGCGAGGTCAGCTCCCCGAGGCCGAGGTCCTCCAGGGCGGCGGCGAAACGGGGATGGGCACCGGAGTCCCCGGCGTCGGCGTCAGTGGCGGCTGTCGTCGTCATGGGGGCACGCTAGCCAAGCGGGGGAAGTGACGGCGAGTGGTTAACGCGGGGCGGGGTGCCGGGGCGGTCACGGCACGAGGAAGCCGGTGAGGGTGCCCCGTCCCCACGGACCCTCACCGGCGGTCTGTCGTGCGCCCTTCGTCAGGCGCGTACCAGCTCCCGGTCCTCGTCGTCCCTGCCGGAGTCCTCGCCGGAGTCCTCGCCGGAGTCCTTGCCGGCGTTCTCGTCGGACAGGGCGCGCAGGCCCTCGCCCTCGACGTCGACGTTGGGCAGCGCCCGGTCCAGCCACTTCGGCAGCCACCACGCGCGCTTGCCGAGCAGGGCGAGCACCGCCGGGACGATCGCCATGCGGACGACGAACGCGTCGAAGAAGACGGCGATGGCGAGGCCGAAGCCGATCATCTTGATCATGGACTCGCTGGACGTGATGAAGCCGCTGAAGACGGACATCATGATGATCGCGGCGGCGGCCACGACCCGCGCGCTGTGCCGGAAGCCGGTCACCACGGCCTGGCCCGGCGTCTCGCCGTGGACGTACGCCTCCCGCATCCGGGTCACGAGGAACACCTCGTAGTCCATGGCGAGACCGAAGACCACGCCCACCATGAAGATCGGCATCATCGACATGATCGGGCCGGTCTGCTCGACGCCGAGCAGGCCGCCGAGCCAGCCCCACTGGAAGACCGCGACGACGGCGCCGAGCGCGGCGAGCACGCTGAGCAGGAAGCCGAGGGCCGCCTTCAGCGGGACCAGGATCGAACGGAAGACCGCGATGAGGAGGAGGAAGGCGAGGCCGACCACCAGCGCCAGGTACGGGACCAGCGCGTCGTTGAGCTTCTGCGAGAAGTCGATGTTCATCGCGGTGGTGCCGGTGACCAGGACCCGGGCGCCGGTGTCGGCCTTGACGTCGGCACCCTGGTCGCGGATGGCGTGCACCAGGTCCTCGGTCTGCACCGAGGACGGCTTGGAGTCCGGGATCACCGTGATCGTCGCGGTGTCGCCGGCCTTGTTGAACGCCGCCGGGGTCACCGTCACGACGTCCTTGAGGCCCTTGATGTCGTCGGCCACCCTGGTGGCCGCGACCTTGGGGGTGTCACTGCCCTTGGCGTCGACCACGATCATCAGGGGCCCGTTGAAGCCGGGGCCGAAGCCCTCCGACAGTAGGTCGTACGCGCGGCGCTGGGTCGTGGACGTGGGCTGCGAGCCGTCGTCGGGCAGGCCCAGTTCGAGCTGGGTGGCCGGGAGGGCGATCGCGCCCAGTCCGACCACGCCGAGCAGCAGCACGACCGCCGGGCGGCGGACCACAAAGCTCGCCCAGCGGGCGCCCAGGCCGGGCTTGTCCTGGCGGGTGGCATGGGCGTGCGTCCGGCGCTTCTCGCCCGCGGCCCTGACCCGCCGGCCCGCGTAGCCGAGCATCGCCGGGATCATGGTCAGCGCGATGAGGACGGAGACCACGACCGTGCCCGCCGCCGCGAGGCCCATCTTCGTCAGCATCGGCACGCCGACGACCGAGAGGCCCGCGAGCGCGATCACGACGGTGAGGCCCGCGAAGACCACCGCCGAGCCCGCCGTACCGGCCGCGCGGCCGACCGCCTCCTCGCGGTCGCGGCCCTCGGCCAGTTCGCCGCGGTAGCGGGAGACGATGAACAGCGCGTAGTCGATGCCGACCGCGAGACCGATCATCAGCGCCAGTGTGGACGTGGTGTCGCCGAGGTCGAGTGTCTTGGCGAGGGCGGTGATGGTGGAGACGCCGATGCCGACGCCGATGATCGCCGTGAGCAGTGGCAGTCCGGCCGCGACCAGTGAGCCGAGGGTGATGACGAGGACGACGGCGGCGATGGCGAGACCGATGGCCTCACCGGCGCCTCCCGCCTCGGCCCCGGCCTGGAGCGCGTCACCGCCGACCTCGACGGTCAGCCCGGCCTTCTGGGCGTCGTGCGCGGCCGCCTCCAGCGCGTCGCGGGAGGAGTCCTTGAGCTCCGTGCCGGAGACGTCGTAGCGCACCGAGGCGTAGGCGACCATGCCGTCCTTGCTGACGGCGTGCTGCTTGTAGGGGTCGGCGACGGAGGTGACCTCCGAGCCGCCGGCCAGTTCCTTCACGGTCTTCTTGACGGTCGCCTTGTTGAGCTTGTCCGTCATCTTCTCGCCGGCCGGCGCCTTGAAGACGACCCGCGCGGTGGCACCGTCGGAGCTGGAGCCGGGGAAGCGCTGGTCCAGCAGGTCGAAGGCCTTCTGGGCCTCGGTGCCGGGGATCGAGAACGAGCTGGAGCCGGCGGCGGGGGCCGAGGCGGCGGCGACGCCGGCGAGGGTCAGCAGCGCCACCCATATGAGGGCGACGTAGTGCCGTCGCCGAAAGGCGAGCCGGCCGAGTTTGTAGAGGAACGTGGCCACGAGGGCGTACTCCCGGTCAGGTCGTGGGGTTTTCAGGGCAGGGGTGATCAACCCGGTGGGGGCAGGGCTGATCGGCCCGACGACGTGAGCGGAGACGTCAGGTGGGCTTGCTGCGGGGAGTCGTCAGCAGGTGACGGGTGCGCCGAGGGCGGGGAGCACGACGGCGTCGATGTACGACAGCAGGAAGGTCTGGGTGGGCGGCTGCTCGTCGATCAGGGAGCGAGCGGCGAATCCACCGATCATCATGTGCATCACGAAGTCGATCGCCGGGTTGTCGGCACGGATCTCACCCCGGTCGATCGCCCGTTGCAGCACCTGGCGGAACCCGGCCATCTCGGGCTCGATCAGGTGCTCCTTGAACGCCTGCAGGAGATCCGGGTTGCCGTGGATCGCCATGGCGAGCCCCCGCATCAACGCGGAGCTCTGCTCCATCTCGCAGTCGTCCGAGCGCATCGTGAGAGCGTGCAGGTCGCCGCGGAGCGACCCGGTGTCGGTCTCGTCGATCGCGGCGCCCGGCTTCTGGTACCGCACCGCCCTGGCCACCAGCTCGGCCTTGCCGCCCCACTGGCGGTAGAGGGTGGCCTTGCTGGACTTGGTGCGGGCGGCGACGGAGTCCATGGTGAGGGCGTCGTAACCGACCTCACGGAGCAGGTCGAGCACGGCCTCGTACAACTCGGCCTCACGCTCGGGCGTGATGCGACTGCGACGCGCCGTTGCGACCTCAGTCATGCCACTCACCCTTCACTGCTCCATGGGCACCTTCGTGCTTACACCTCGAAGATACCCTGCGATCTACAGAAACGAAACCGTTTCGTACGTGTGCTGTCTCACGTGGCTGAGAAATCCGTGAGTTCCCACGAGTTGCTGGCCCCCCGCCACCGGAAAAGCATGGGGAGGTGAGCTATCTGCGCCTGCCGCATCTCAGCGGAGACCTGTTGTGCTTCGTGGCCGAGGACGACCTCTGGCTGACCTCGCTCGACACCCCGGGCCGCGCCTGGCGGCTCACCGTCGACCGCACCAAGGTCGGCCACCCCCGCTTCTCGCCTGACGGCCGCCGGATCGCGTACACCAGCTGGCGCAGCCTGGTCCCCGAGATCCACCTGGTCGACGTCGACGGCGGACCCGGCCGGCAGCTGACCTACTGGGGCAGCGCCGACACCCAGGTCTGCGGCTGGACCCCGCCCGACGCGGACGGCAGGGCCGACATCCTGGCGGTCGCCTCGCACGGGCAGCCCTTCTCCTATTTCACCTGGGCCTACAAGGTCTCCCCCGACGGCGACCCGGGCCGCAAACTGCCCTGGGGCCCGGTCGCCGACATCCAGGTCGCCGACATCGCGGACGAACGCAGGACCCTGCTGCTCACCGGCACCCCGCCGCACGAACCGGCCGGCTGGAAGCGCTACCGGGGCGGCGCCATGGGCCGGCTGTGGCTGCACGGGCAACGGCTGCTCGAAGGCATCGGCGGCCACCTGTGCTCCCCGATGTTCGTCGGCGGCCGGATCGCCTTCCTCTCCGACCACGAGGGCGTCGGCAACCTCTACTCCTGCGCCCACGACGGCTCCGACCTGCGCCGGCACACCGACCACGACGCCTTCTACGCCCGGCACGCCGCCAGCGACGGCACCAGGGTCGTCTACCAGTGCGCGGGCGACCTGTGGCTGGTCGACGACCTCGGCCCGGACGCGACACCCCGGAGGCTCGACGTACGCCTCTCCGGGCCCCGGGCCGGGCGCCGCCCCTACCAGGTGCCGGCCGCCCAGCACGTCGACGGCGTCTCCGTCGACGAGACGGGACGGGCCAGCGCCGTCGTCGTCCGCGGCAGCCTGCACTGGCTCACCCACCGCGACGGCCCGGCCCGCACCATCGCCGACACGCCGGGGGTACGGGTGCGGCTCCCGGAGATGCTCGGCTCGACCGGGCAGATCGCGTACGTCACGGACGCCGGGGGCGAGGACGCCGTCGAGATCGCCCACCTGCCCCGGGCGACCGGCGCCCGCCCACCGCGCCGGCTGGCCTCCGGGAAGCTGGGCCGGGTGCTCGAACTGGTCTCGGACCCCCTGGGTGAACGGCTGGCCGTGGCGGCACACGACGGCCGACTGCTGCTCATCGACGTGACCGAGGAGGTCGAGGTCGTCGAGGGCGCCGAGGTCGTCGAGGGTTCTGTTGATTCCGCGGATTCCATTGATTCCGTTGATTCCGCTGACAACATTGACGAGGTTGACAAGATTGACGAGGTTGATTCCTCCGAGCCTTCCGACATTGACTCCGTTGACGGCGCGGGCTCCGACGACGTGGTCACCGAGTTGATCCAGTCGATCAATGGACCGGTCCGTGATCTGGCCTTCTCGCCGGACGGGTCATGGTTGACCTGGTCGCATCCGGGCATCGGCCGGTCCCTGCGGCAGATCAAGATGGCCCGCATCAGCGACCGGCTCGTCATCGACGTCACCAACGGCCGCTTCGAGGACGAGAACCCGGTCTTCACCCGCGACGGCCGCTACCTCGCGTTCCTCTCCTGGCGCGGCTTCGACCCGGTGTACGACGTCCACACCGGCGACCTGTCGTTCCCGCTCGGCTGCCGCCCCTACCTGGTCCCGCTCTCCTCCGCGACCCCCTCCCCCTTCGCCCTCAACCCGGACGGACGCCCGGCAGCCGGCGGCCTGGACCCCGTCGAGGACGAGGAGGAGCCCGGTGACGGCAGCGCGGTGACGGTCGAGGTCGAGGGCCTGGAGAGCCGGGTGACCCCGTTCCCGGTCACCGCCTCCAAGTACTCGGCGCTGTACCCGGTCGCGGGCGGCGGCCTGGTCTGGCTGCGCTGGCCGATCTCGGGCGCGCTGGGCGAGACCTTCGTCAACCCGGCCGACACCAGCGGCCGGCCGACCCTCGAGTACTTCAACATCAGCAAGGCGAAGAAGTCCGAACTCGTGGACCACCTCGACTGGTTCACGGTCAGCGGCGACGGCAGCCGGCTGGTCGTGATAGACGAGGGCGAGCTGCGGGCCGTTCCGTCGACCGAGTCCGGCGACGGCGACACCACCGTCTGGATCGACCTGCGCCGCATCCTGCACGAGGTCGACCCGCCCGCCGAGTGGCGCCAGTCGTACGCCGAGGCAGGCCGCCTCATCCGGGACTACTTCTGGGACCCCGGGATGTGCGGCATCGACTGGGACGGCGTGCTCGACCAGTACCGTCCGCTGGTCGAACGGGTCGCCTCCCCCGACGACTTCGCCGACCTGCTCCGCGAGGTCCTCGGCGAGCTCGGCACCTCGCACGCCTATGTCACCCCGGCCCGCCGCAACGAGGGCCCGCCGCACTACCAGCGCTTCCAGGGCCTGCTCGGCGCCAACCTCGTGCGCCGGGACGGCGGCTGGACGGTCAAGCGGATCCTGCCCGGCGACTCGTCCGACTCCAAGGCGCGGTCCCCGCTCGCGGGCACCGGCATCCGGGAGGGCGCGGTGCTCACCCACGTGGACGGCCGTCCGGTGGACCCGGTGACCGGACCGTTCCCGCTGCTCGCGGGGGCGGGGGCGACGACGGTGGAGCTGACGTTCACCCCGGGCGAGGGCGAGTCGGGGCCGCCGCGCCGGGTCGCCGTCCTCCCGCTGATCGACGAGCGGCCGCTGCGCTACCAGGACTGGGTGGCCAAACGCCGTGAGGTGGTACGGGAGATGAGCGGCGGCAAGTGCGGCTACCTGCACATCCCGGACATGGGCGGCTCGGGCTGGGCCCAGTTCAACCGCGACCTGCGGATGGAGGTCTCCCGGCCGGCGCTCATCGTCGACGTGCGGGGCAACGCGGGCGGCCACATCAGCGAACTCGTCGTGGAGAAGCTCACCCGGACCATCCTCGGCTGGGACCTGACGAGGAACGCCCAGCCGGTGTCGTACGCCTCCAACGCCCCGCGCGGCCCGATCGTCGCACTCGCCGACGAGGCCACCTCCTCCGACGGCGACATGATCACGGCGGCGATCAGGCTGCTGCGGCTCGGCCCGGTCGTCGGCCAGCGCACCTGGGGCGGAGTGGTCGGCATGACCGGCCGGCACCGCCTCGGCGACGGCACGGTGATCACGGTGCCGATGAACGCGGCCTGGTTCGAGGACTACGGCTGGTCCGTGGAGAACCATGGCGTCGCCCCCGACGTGGAGGTCCTGCGCACCCCCCTGGACTGGGCGGAGGGCCGCCACGTCGAGATGGACGACGCGATCCAGCTGGCCCTGGACCTCCTCACCGACCACCCGGCGGCGGTCCCCCCGGACTACACCGAGGTCCCCGACCGCTCCCGTCCGAAGCTCCCACCGAGGCCGACGGCCCCCTGAGACGCCGGGGAGCGTCCCCACCAAAGGGGCGCGGGGAACTGCGCGACAAGCCCCCACCAGCCTGCACCCGTCCCCAACCGCCACCACCCAAAACAAAACGCAGGGCGCCCTCCAAGAAGAAGGGCGCCCCACGCCTGTCGGCCAAGCCAAGTGCAACGACTACGCGTCGTAGTCCTGGTCGAACCGGTCCTGCATCTCCTGCTCGGCGTCGTCCAGGTTCTGGCGACCGCGCTCAGGAATCTGCCGGCCGCGCTCCTGCGCCTGCCGACCGCGCTCCTGCGCCTGCTGGCCACGCTGCTGGGCCTGCTGGCCACGCTCCTGGCCCTGCTGGCCGCGCTCTTGGCCCTGCTGGCCGCGCTGCTGCGACTGCTGCGCCTGCTGCTGGCCCTCGGGCATCTTCTGCTTGGCCTGTCCCTGCATCTTGCCGGCCTTGTCCTTCATACCCATATGGGTTCACTCCCGTGGAGGGTGAGGGGATCGGCCCTCAGTGGGGCCTCGACCAGACTCACACGGGCCGACTACGCTCGCATTTCGATCAATGACGGTGCGTAGCGCGCGCCTCCTCGTCGGCCGCCCCACCTGCACCGACGAGCCCTGTACGGATGCCCTGCAAGCGGGGGGCGAACCGCTCCATCTCCCGCTGCCCGACCGTGCCGATCAGCGCCGGCAGGTACCCGCGCACGCCCTGCATCCCCCGCAGCCACCACTGTCCGTACACGTGCGCGGAGCGTCGCTCGATCCCGGCCACGATCCGGTCCACGGCCGGCCCCAGCGGGTACGTCTTGTTCGCCGGCCACGGCAGCCGCTGCCGCAACTCCCGCATCACGTCGTCCTGGTCGGCGCCGCGCACCATGTCGGTGTCCGTCCAGGACAGGTACCCGACCCCGACCCGAACCCCCTGGTGGCCGACCTCGGCGCGCAGACTGTGCGCGTACGCCTCCACGCCCGCCTTGGACGCGCAGTACGCCGTCATCATCGGCGCCGGCGTGATCGCGGCCAGCGACGCGATCTGCAGCAGGTAGCCGCGGCTCTCCGCGAGGAGGGGCAGGAACGCCCGCCCCGTCACCGCCGAGCCGATCAGGTTGACCTCGATCACCCGCCGCCAGGCCTCGGGGTCGGAGTCGGCGAACGGACCGCCGTTCGCCACCCCGGCGTTGGCCACCACGATGTCGACCTTCCCGAACCGCTCCTTGACCTCCCGCGCGACCCGGCTCATCGCCTCGTGGTCGGTGACGTCGGCGTACCAGTGGGCGCTGTCGGTGTGCAGCCGCCCGGAGACCTCCTTGAGGGTCTCCTCCTCCAGCCCGACCAGCGCGACCTTCGCCCCGCGCGCGGAGAGCTTGCGGGCGAGCAACTCGCCGACACCGCGCGCCGCTCCGGTGACGACGGCGACCTGTCCTTCGAGACCGACCCTGCTCATGAGCCCTCCTTGATCCGCTCGGGCCCGTCGGCGCCGGCTTCTTCAGGGGCGCCGGTCACGTACTCGGTGACCAGTTCCCGGATCTTTCCGTTGACCAGCTCCGGTGCCTCGACCGGGGTCATGTGGCCCATGCCCGGCAGTTCGGTGAGGCCGACGGGGTGCGGCAGCGCGGCGACCAGCGCGCGGGCGTGCACCGGGGGCGTGAGCCGGTCGGCCGTGCCGGTGACGATCGCGGTGGGGGCGCGCAACTCCCGTACGCCGTGGTCCAGGTCGAGCTGGGCGAGGACGAGCGCCCAGGCGTGGCGCACGGCGCGCGGGCAGGCGTGCACGATCCGTGCGCACGCCTCCACCATGTGCGGGGCCGAACCCGGGCCCATGGTCGCGTACTTGAGGATGCGCCGGGCGACGGGCGTGACCGGTCCGAGCGGGGCGCGCGTGGCAAGGACCCGCGCCGTGAGCCAGGTACGCAGACCGCCGGCGCGCAACGGCAGCACGCGCGACTCCGCGACCAGCCGCGAACTGCCGGTGCTGCACAGCAGGACGGCGGCGGCGTGCTCGCGGAAGCGGGGGCGCGCGGCGGCCGCCATGACGGTCATGCCGCCCATGGAGTGGCCGACGATCAGGGCACGCTCCCCGCGCGCGAGTGTCTGCGCGAGCACCGCTTCGAGGTCGTCCGCCAGCGCCTGGGTGCTGCACGCGGGGCTCGCGGGACTGCGCCCGTGCCCCCGCTGGTCGTACGCGACGACCCGGTGGTCGACGGCCAGTTCCCGGATCTGCGCGGCCCAGAAGGCGGTCGAGCAGGTCCAGCCGTGGGCGAGGACGACGGGGGGCGCGTCCTCGGGACCGTGCACCTCGACGTGCAGGCGGGCGCCGTCGGCGGAGACGACGGTGAGTTCGCGGGCGGGTGCGGGCGGGGCGTACGGCCCGGAGGTCACGTGGGTGAGCCGGCTCATGCGCCCACCTCCGCGTCCGCGGCCTTCTCGCCACCGGTGCCGATCGGCAGGGGTGCGCGGACCACGTCGTACTCCGCGAGATCCACCCGCTGGGTCGCCCGCCGGAACTCCGTGGTCGTACCGGGCCAGATGGTGGTGTTGCGGCCGTTCGCGTCCAGGTACCAGCTGGTGCAGCCGCCGGTGTTCCAGACGGTGCGCTTCATGCGCTCCTGGACCTTGTCGTTCCAGGCGGCCACGGCACCGGGGCGCGCGTCCAGGGCCGCCCGCCCCCCGAGGACGCGCAGCTGGCGCAGATAGTCGGCCATGTAGTTCAGCTGGGACTCGATCATGAGGATCATGGAGGAGTTACCGAGGCCGGTGTTGGGCCCGATGATCGTCATCCAGTTGGGGAACCCGGCGGCCGAGGCACCGCGCAGCGCCTCCATGCCGCCCTTCCAGGCCTCCGCGAGGGTCCGTCCGTCGGCGCCGACGACCCGCTCCGCGATGGGCATGTCGGTGACGTGGAAGCCGGTGCCGAAGATGATCGCGTCGACCTCGGCGCTGCTGCCGTCGGCGGCGACGACCGTCGACCCACGCACTTCGGCGAGCCCGCTCGCCACCACGTCCACGTTGGGCTGCGCGATCGCCGGATAGTAGGCGCTGGAGAGCAGGATCCGCTTGCAGCCGATGCGGTAGTCCGGGGTGAGCTTGGCGCGCAGTGCCGGGTCCTTGACGGCACGGGCCATGTTGCGCTTGGCGAGGCTCTCCACCAGGCCGAGTTCGTCGGGCCGCTTGGTGAACGCCTGGACCTGGAGTTCGCGGATGCCCCACAGGAGCCCGCGCCTGGCCTGGGTGGTGAAGGGCAGCGCCCGGTGCAGCCGGCGTTCGGCGGCGCTGATGGCCCGGTCGACGCGGGGCATCACCCACGGCGGGGTGCGCTGGAACAGGGTGAGCTGCGCGACCTCGGGCTGGACGGCGGGCACGATCTGGATCGCGGAGGCGCCGGTGCCGACCATGGCGACCCGCTTGCCGCGCAGGTCGTAGTCGTGGTCCCAGCGGGCCGAGTGGAAGACCTTGCCCGGGAACGAGTCCAGCCCCGGGATCTCCGGGATCTTCGGGTCGGACAGCGGCCCGGTGGCGGAGACGACGACGTCGGCGGAGAAGGCGCCGGCGGCGGTCTCGATCTCCCAGCGCAGCGCCTCCGCGTCCCAGGTCATCCGCTTCACCTCGGCGTCGAAGCGGAGATGGGGCCGGAGCCCGAACACGTCGGCGACGTGCTCCAGATAGGCGCGGATGTGCTCCTGCCCGGAGAAGGTGCGCGGCCAGTCGGGGTTCGGCGCGAAGGAGAAGGAGTACAGGTGGGAGGGCACGTCGCAGGCGCACCCCGGATAGCTGTTGTCCCGCCAGGTACCGCCGACACTGCCGGCCCGTTCCAGGACGACGAAGTCGGTGATCCCCTCCCTGCGCAACCGCACGGCCGCACCCAGCCCGCCGAACCCGGACCCGATCACCGCCACCCGTACATGCTCGTGCTGGGCCATCCCGGAGCCTCCACACCTCGCCCGTGATTACGCCAGTGAACACTGGCACGGTTGGACTGTAGAGCAGCTCCGTACCGATGGGTAGGGTCCGGACGGAGGACGTTTACATCAGCGGCTCCGCCGCGGGTACCGGCGGTACAACATAGGCTGCGCACGTGGCAGACCACGGCGCGCGAAAGACCTCCACGGCCCCCGACCAGCGGCCCGACCTGGGCGGCGGGCGCGAGTACCGCATGGAGGAACTGGCCGGACTGGCCGGCATCACCGTGCGCACCCTGCGCTTCTACCGCGAACGCAAGCTGATCCCGCCGCCCCGCCGCGAGGGCCGCATCGCCTGGTACGACGACCACCACCTGGCCCGGCTGCGCACGATCTCGGCGCTGCTGGAACGCGGCCACACCCTGAACGGCATCGCCGAGCTCGCGGAAGCCCTCGACCAGGGCCGCAACGTCGCCGACCTGATCGGCGTCGGCGCCCCCACCGAGGAGGAGCCGGTCCGCCTCACCCCCGAGGAGCTCGCCGCCCGCTTCGAGGGCGAGGTCACCCCGGAGAACCTCGC
This sequence comes from Streptomyces sp. NPDC058464, assembly GCF_042721035.1. Lineage (NCBI taxonomy): Bacteria > Bacillati > Actinomycetota > Actinomycetes > Kitasatosporales > Streptomycetaceae > Streptomyces > Streptomyces sp. NPDC058464. Next base: position 205,258 of record NZ_JBHXMA010000016.1, on the reverse strand, counting down.
CGCCGCCATGGATCTCGGCTACCTCGGCACCGACGGCGACGACATCGTCCACATCAGCCGCCGCCTGCTGGACGCCTCCTCGGCCCTGGTCCGCGAGGGCTTCCCGCTCGCCGAGGTCCTGGCGGCCGGCCGCACCGTCCGCGAACACGCCGACGCCCTCGCCGAACTCTTCGCCGAACTCGTCCTGCGCCACGGCCCCGAGGAGGACATGGAACGCCTGCGCCCGCTGGCCCGGAGCGTGGTGGAGGCGGAAGTGTCCCTGGCCCTGGACCGACGGCTGCGCAAGGGGCCGTGACGATCAGAACACCGATGAAGACCGACGGAGACCGACGGAGACCGACGGAGACCGACGAGAACTGATCAGAGGTCGTACACGACGGTGACCGGCGCATGGTCGGACCACCGCTCGGCATGCGTGGCCGCACGCTCCACGAAGCCCTTCACCGCCTTGGCCGCGAGCCCGCCGGTGGCCAGCTGGTAGTCGATGCGCCATCCTGAATCGTTGTCGAAAGCCCGCCCCCGGTACGACCACCAGGAGTACGGCCCCTCGGCGCCCGGGTGCAGCGCGCGCACCACGTCCACGTACCCGCCGTCGGCCGGGTCCAGGACGTTGCCGAGCCACTCCCGCTCCTCGGGGAGGAAGCCGGAGTTCTTGGTGTTGCCGCGCCAGTTCTTCAGGTCGGCCTGCTGGTGGGCGATGTTCCAGTCGCCGCAGACGACGACCTCGCGCCCGTCGGCGGCGGCCCGCTCGCGGAGCTCCTTGAGATGGGCCAGGAACTCGCCCATGAACCGGTACTTCTCGTCCTGCCGCTCGGTGCCCACCTCCCCGGAGGGGAGATAGAGGGAGGCGACGGTCACACCGGGCAGGTCGGCCTCGACGTAGCGCCCGCTCGCGTCGAACTCGTCCGAACCGAAGCCGATGCGCACGCGATCCGGCTCACGCCGGGTGTACAGGGAGACGCCCGCGCGCCCCTTGGCGGCCGCCGGGGCGTGCACCACGTGCCAGCCGCCGGGCGCGCGCACCTCCTCCGGGAGCTGCTGCGGCTCCGCGCGCACCTCCTGGAGGCAGAGCACATCCGCGGAGGTCTCCGCGAGCCACTCCACGAAGCCCTTCTTGGAGGCGGCCCGCAGCCCGTTCACATTCACCGTGGTCACAGTCAGCACGCGGGAACGATACCGGCACACTGGACGGAGTCCGGATGTCCACCGCGTTCACCGCCTGCACGAATATACGATGCCTTACATGAATATACGCCGAGTCGCCTTCGACCACCCCGACGCCGTCAAGCTGAACGACGAGGTCCAGGCCGAGTACCAGCTGCGCTACGGCGACGGCGGCGACGCCACCGTCCTCGACACGGCCGACTTCGAGCCGCCGAACGGCGTCTACCTGATCGCGTACGACGAGTCCGACCGCCCCGTGGCCACCGGCGGCTGGCGCAGCCAGGACGCGAACGGCGAGGGCAACGAGGACGGCGACGCCGAGCTCAAGCGCATGTTCGTCGTCGAGGGGATGCGCGGCCTCGGTCTGGCCCGCCGCATGCTCGCGGCCCTGGAGGACGACGCCCGCACGGCCGGCCGCCTCCGGATGGTCCTGGAGACCGGCACCAAGCAGCCGGAGGCCATCGCCCTGTACACCTCCAGCGGCTACGAACCGTGCACCAAGTTCGGCTACTACCGGCACTACGAGTCGAGCCGGTGCTTCGCGAAGGCCCTGGGGGCGGACGCACCGGCGGCCCGGTAGGCGGCAACCGCCGCAACCGCCGCAACCACCGCGACAGACCTGCCGGGTGGCGGCCCAGCCGTCGTCCGAGCCGGTTCCCGCCCACTGAGTCCGCCGCTCGGCACCCGGTATCGGCCACCCCCGAGCAACTGATCACTGCGCCTCATCCACACACAACGGCGGACCGGACAAGGGGTGTCACATACCGCCCTCTCGGAACGTCACCGGGACAGCTGGAGCATCCCCGACGTGCTGAGCAACAACGTTGCGGCGGTGAGTGCGAATGCCAGCCTCTTCTGCCAGCGGCGGCGTGCGGCGATGTGGCCGGTGATCTGCGCGGAGGTCATTGCGGTCACACCGTCGCGGTGCCCTTCGCGGGCGGTCAGCGTGAGCGTCTTGCCGACGGTGGCGACGCAACCGGCGACCAAGACGTCGATGTCGGGCCGGACGACATCCTCCGTGACCGTGAAGCCTGTGGTGTTGGACATGTGCTTGAGTGCGGTTCGGTCGACCCGGCCGGTGTCGCGCAGGCTCGCCAGGTGCGGGCCGGGGGTGAGGAACTGCCGGTCCGACGGCGGCCGCGTGCACTCTTCAACAATGCGTTCGACCAGGTCGTTCTTCCGGCCCGGTACCAGGCTGCGGGTGCACAGGCCCGGGTCCAGCACGACCGAGGTGGCGTCCGCGACCGCGACCGCGACCAGGTCGGGGTCGCAGCGGTCCTCGTAGAGGACGACGTGACGGGTACCGCCATTCGATCCCTCCTCATCGTCGCGGGTGACGCGAACCCGGTACCAGACGCATGCGGAGCCCGACAACGGAGCGGTCAACGTCCCGGCCGTACCGGCCGTGGTACGACCGGCGATGACGACCGCGCCGCGCACGCCCTGCAGCAGGTGCGCTTCGGCCGGCTGCGAACTGTGCTGGAGGGTGTCCCACAACTGCACGAGCCAGTCCCGGATCCGCGCCTCATCGCGACGCCTGACCATCAGCCGGAGCAGGCCATACCCACTGATCGCCGCGAAGGACAGCAGAAACAACCCGGCCGCAAAGCGCTCCTGCGGGCTGCCTGCCGCCACGGTGGGCGCGACCCCCATCGGCCCGTCGAACGCCAGCATGTCCACCGACTGACTCTATCGGCGTAAGGATCGGCCACGTACCACGTGGGCCGGACACACCTTGCCGAGCACGCGCCCCGCCTCCTTGTCCTGCTCAGTACTGCAGGGCCGTCGACACGTCCCGTCCGATGCGTTCGACGGCGGTGAGGTCGAGCCCGTAGTGCACATGGCGGCCATGGCGCTCCACCTGGACCAGGCCCAGGTCGCGCAGGGTGCGCAGATGCCGCGCGACCTGCGGGCGGGTCATCGACAGCCGGTCCGCCAGGTCGGCGGTGGTCATCGCCTGACGTGCGATGAGGCGGCACAGGCGTACCCGACGCGGATCGGTGAGCGCCAGCATGCGGCTGCGCGCCAGGGTGACGCCGATCTCCGGGACGTCGACGGGGAAGTGCACGACGGGGGGAAGTCCCGGCTCGTCCTTCATCAGCAGGTGCGGGGCGCCGTACCGGGTGGGGATCAGCAGCAGGGGCGTACGGGCGGGGCTGACCACCGCGTGGTGCACCTTGTCGAAGACGACCCGCGCGGGGCCGTCCAGACGGGCGCTGGACGGGCTGAGCGAGAGCAGCGCTGCCATGGGCCCCTCGTCCGCGAGTCGTCGGCGCACCCGGTGGGCGACCCGGGACAGGACGGGCTCGGTGCGCGCCCACAGCTCGTCGAAGTAGACGCGGCGGCACAGGTCGAGGAAGTCGAGCACGTCGGCGCGCAGGGACTCCGGGTCGCGTAGCAGGTCCTCGGCGAGGGCGGAGTGCGGATCCGGCAGTCCGGACGCGGTCTGGCGCAGCGCACGCGCCTGCGCCGGGTCGTGGAGCACCCGGCCGAAGTCGAAGGCGCGGTAGCCGCTGGCGCAGGTGTACGCGGTGAGTTCGGCGAACCGGTCCACCGTGAGTTCCGCCAGGGGCGTCTGGAGCCCGGGGTAGAACCCCCGCCAGCGCAGCGCCGTCCACAGCGGGGCGAACCGTGCGAGGCCTGCCCGGAAGGCGGCCGGCCCGGCGGCGGCGGTCCGCTCGGCCCAGGCTGCGTGCTCGGTGTGATGGCCGTGTCCGGTCAGCACATGCAGGCTCGCGGCCAGCTCGGCGGGCGGGTACACGGTGACCGTGAACCGGTCGGAGGCGGCACCTTCCAGGACGATCACGACCGACATGAGCGGGAGTGTACGGCGCTCTCACCCCGCCGCCCCCTCGAACTCGGCCCGCGCAGCCGCCAGCACCTCCGGCACCGTGAGCAGTGCGGCGACCACCTCGGCGAGCCCGGTCGCCGCGACCTGCGTGCGGTCGTGAGCCAGCGGCGTCGCCGCGGCTTCCCGCATGGCCTCGGAGTGTGCGGGCGTACCGGCGTCGGCGATCTGAACGTAGGGGTGGATGACCGGCATCAGCTGCGAGAGGTTACCGATGTCGGAGGACCCGGCGGGGCCGTCGGGGTCGTAGGGCCCTATGTCTGCGCCGAGCGCGCGCACCGTCTCCCCGAACCGCTCCGCGAGAACGGCGTTGTTGCGTCGCTCCGCGTACAGCGGCCCGGTCTCGGAGACCTCCGCCTGCGTCTGCGTGGCGAGCGCAGCCCCCGCCGCGGCGGCCCGTACCCGCTCCACCAGCGCCGCGGCCGACGCGGCCGTACGGTCCCGTACGTACAGGTCGACCGCGGCCTGCGCGGGGACCACGTTGGGCGCTTGACCGCCGTCGACGACGATGCCGTGCAGCCGGGCGCTCGGCGGGACGAACTGCCGCATCGAATCGAGGGCGTTGAGAAACAGCTGGGCGGCGGCCAGCGCGCTGCGCCCCTGCCACGGCGACACCGAGGCGTGCGCGCCGACCCCGGTGAACGCGACCCGCAGGTGCGCCGCCGCGAGTCCGGGCCGGCCGCTCAGCCAGCGGTCCCCCGGGTGGAACATCAGCGCCGCGTCGACCCGGTCGAAGACCCGCGCGTCGGCCAGCCGCACCTTGCCCGCGCCGCCCATCTCCTCGCCGGGGGTGCCGATCACGGCCACCGTGCCCGGGTGCGCGGGCAGCGCCCGTACGACGGCGATGGCCGCGGCCACCCCTCCGGCCGCGATGAGGTTGTGGCCGCAACCGTGCCCGACGCCGGGCAGTGCGTCGTATTCCGCGAGGACGGCGACGCGGGGCCCCGGGCGGCCGCCCTCGTGCACGGCCACGAAGGCGGTGTCGAGGCCACCCGCGGGTGCGGTCACCGTGAAGCCCGCCTCGGCCAGCCAGCGGGTCAGCACCTGCTGGGCATGGAACTCGGCGAACTTCAGCTCGGGGTGCGTGTGGATGGACAGGCTGACGGCGTCCATGCGGGGCCGCAGCGCGGCCAGTTCGGCGGACAACGCCTTCACAGAAGTCGTCTTCAAGGACGACATCGGGACTCCCCTCGTACGACGCGTGGAATGACGTGCTGTCAGGTACGACGAGACTGCGGCCGGGCATGGGCGAGTGGCCGCCGATTACCGCGGCCCAGGCAACCCTCCTCGCCCTGATGATCCTCACCATCAACCTGGGCACCCTGCTCACCTGGGGCCGGACGACAGAGCAGAGTCCCGGCGCTGTCGCAGACCGCATCTACACGTGACGCCCCGCACGCCACCGGGAAGGTCCGCATGCCCAGCGACGGCTCCAGCGCGCTTACCGCAGCGTGACCACCCGCAAGCCCAGGCGAACAAGCCGCTCACGGCTCCGTCGACGCTCGGACACGCCATCGAACGAACCCCGGAAACCAGAAATCCCGCCCGATCAAGAAGATCGGACGGGATCTCGTCAACTACTCCTGAGCGAACTCAAGAACAGCCGTGCAGTGGACCTGAGGGGATTTGAACCCCTGGCCCCCTCGATGCGAACGAGGTGCGCTACCGGACTGCGCCACAGGCCCTTGCAACGAGTGAAACTCTAGCATCCCCGTCGGGGTGCTTGGAAATCCGTTCCCTGACTGGTCAGGAGCGGGGTGCGGAGGCGCCCCGCGCCCTCTCCCTCAGGTCATTCGTTGGCCGCGCGCGGGCGGTCGCCGTCCTCGTACTGGTCGAAGAGGGGGGTGCGGCCGCGCTCGCGGGCCCGGCGGGCGGAGGCCGCACGGCGGGCGTCGGTCCGGCCGTCGGCCGTCCTGTCCTCGTCGGCGGCGGGCGCCTGCTCCTCCGCCTCCGCCTCGGCCTCGGCCTCCGGCGCCGCCGGCCTGGTCTCCTGCTCCGGCGCGACGGCGCTGGACCGCGCGGAACTCCACGCGTCCGGCGCCCCCAGGTCCACGTCGGAGGTGGCGCGCGGCGCGACCGGCGCGGTCACGTACGTCGGCAGGGGCACCGGCACCGGGTCCCAGCTGTCCCCGTGCCCGGGCCGCCGCTGCCGCTCGCGCTGCTGGTCGACCCACTCGGCGTGGTCGGTCTGCTCGACGAGGGCGCGCCGGTCGGCGGCGAGGGCGGACAGGCCGGGGTCGGTCGCGGGCTCTGGTCCTTCCTCCGGTTCGTCCGCGCCTGCCCCGGGGTCGAGGGGCGGGCGGCGGCGCGGCTGGCGCTCCCGCAACCGCTGCGCGGCGGCCTCGGCCTGACGCCGGTCCATCTGGTAGGCGAAGCGCCGGCGCTCCTGTGCGCGCAGGTAGGCGATGTAGGCGCTGAGCATGACGGCGGGCACGCCGGGTGCCCACAGGAACGCGAGCCCTCCGACGGCGGCGACGATCGCGCCCAGCGTGAAGGCGGCGAAGAGCATGACGGTGGTGCGTCGGCGGCGCGCGAGTGCCTTCGAGCGCCGGGCGCGTTCCGCGGCCGCCTGTGCGGAGGGCGCGCGCCGTGCGGCCGGAACCTGTTTGCGGGCGGGCGCGGAGCCCGACTTGGGCGCGGGAGTGGAGGTGGACACGGGGGCGGATGCCGGGGCCGGCGCGGCGCCTGTCTGACGGGGCGGCGCGGACGGGGACTTGGCCGCCGGCGCGGCCGTCTGGTCGCGCGCCGGTTCCTGACGCCCGGGCGCCTCCGGTTCCCTCTCCGTCCGGACGTCCGCCCGGACGTCCGCCCGGACCTGACGGCGGGTCGGAGGCATGGCGAAGGCCCGGACGTCCACCGAGTCGGTGGCGGCGTCCGGATCGCCGGCGTCCTGCTCCCCCTCCGAGGCGGAGCGCGCCCGCAGGTCCCTGGCGTACCGACGCTCCATCCCCGCCCGTCCGGACAGCAGCCGGATGGCGGTGCTGAAGCGTTCCGTCGGACGGGCCTCGTTCAGCTCGTCCTGCCTACGGAGCCACATCGGCACCAAGTAGGCGGCCCAGGCCCCGACAATGACTGCGTAGATGAGGCCGCTGCTGCTCACGCCTCACACGGTAGAGGGGTTTGCGTGGGGCCATCTGCCAATTGCGCCGGTGTGTCGCACGATCTGGCTGATATTTCGAGCTTTTTTTGTGACCGATGCGATCAGCAGGCCACCGGAGCCGCGAATTCAATGGCCCGAGATGGTCAACAACCGATCAATTTCGAACATGCATTCAATTTGTTCGGCTAGCCGGGATTCCCTGGTGTGTTCTGGGCGCTCTGGGAGCGTGCCCGCTGCCAGCGGCCGAGCAACCCCTCGGGCACCTCTTCCGCGGTGAGGGCGAACACGAGGTGGTCGCGCCAGGCGCCGTCGATGTGGAGATAACGCGGCCGCAGCCCCTCCTCACGGAATCCGAGTTTCTCCACGACCCGGCGGCTGGGCCGGTTCTCCGGGCGAATGCAGACCTCGATGCGGTGCAGACCAACGGTGCGGAAACAGTGGTCCACCACGAGCGCGACGGCCGTCGGCATCACCCCGCGGCCGGCCACCGACTGGTCCACCCAGTACCCGACGTGGCCCGAGCACATCGACCCCCAGGTGATCCCGGCGACGGTCAACTGCCCCACCAGGCGCCCCTGGTACTCGATGACGAACGGCAGCATCCGGCCCGCGTTCGCCTCGGAGCGCAGATGCCGGACCATCTGCCGGTAGGTCGGCCGGTGCGCTATCGGACCGCTCGGCGTGGGCGGCGGGATGGTCGCCTCCCACGGGCGCAGCCAGTCGCGGTTGCGCCGGTTGACCTCGCGCCAGGCCCGCTGGTCGCGCACCTTTATGGGCCGGAGGACGACGTCGCCGTCCACCAGCACGACAGGCCAGGACAGGCTGTTCAGCTCGCACCCCCACTGCTCGGTCTGGGGTGGTCGCCGCCGCGGATCTGGTCGACGGCGTGCGCAAGCAGCGGTTCCAGGACGGCGAGGCCGTCCCGCACCCCGCCGGTGGACCCCGGAAGGTTGACGATCAGTGTCCGGCCCGCCACTCCGGCCAGGCCCCGGGAGAGCGCGGCGGTGGGCACCTTCTCCCGTCCGAACGCCCGGACGGCCTCGGCGATGCCCGGTACCTCGTAGTCGAGCACCGCGCGGGTCGCCTCGGGTGTGCGGTCGGTGGGCGAGACGCCGGTGCCGCCGGTGGTGACGACCACGTCGTACCCGGCCTCGACCCCCGCGCGTAGCGCGGCCGCCACGGGTTCCCCGTCGGGCACGACCCGCGGCCCGTCCACGCTGAACCCGAGGCCCGCCAGGCCCGCCGCGACCAGGGGGCCGCCCTTGTCCTCGTAGACACCGGCGGCGGCACGGTTGGACGCGGTCACGACCAGCGCGCGGTACGGCGCGCGCGGCGCATCGCCGGCGGTGCCCTCCGTGGCCGGCCCGGCGCTCATGCCCGGCTCCAGTCGCCCGACTTTCCGCCCGTCTTCTCCTCCACGCGTACGTCCGTGATGACCGCTCCCTTGTCGACCGCCTTGACCATGTCGATCACGGTGAGCGCCGCGACGGAGACCGCTGTGAGGGCCTCCATCTCGACACCCGTGCGGTCCGTCGTCCTCACCGTGGCGAGGATCTCCACCGCGTCGTCCGCGACCGACAGATCCAGTTTCACACCGGACAGGGCCAAGGGGTGACACAGCGGGATCAGGTCCGGGGTGCGTTTGGCGCCCATGATCCCGGCGATGCGGGCGGTGGCGAGGGCGTCGCCCTTCGGAACGCCTTCGCCGCGCAGCAGCTCGACCACGCGGGGCGAGACGAGGACGCGTCCGCTCGCGCGGGCGGTGCGCGCGGTCACGTCCTTGCCCGACACGTCGACCATGCGGGCGGCGCCCGCGTCGTCGAGGTGCGTCAGTCGGTCTGGCACGGAGGGTCCGGGGGTGTCCCCCCGGAAGGGCTCAGTCATGCTGTGTGGCGCTCCCGGTCCTGGCCCGTCGCGGTGCGGCGCGCGGGCCTGCTGTGCGCGCAACGGTACCGCCAAGACGGCACGCACCAGCGGGCAGGACCGCCCGGCGGACGGGTACGTGTGCGCGGCGGGACCCCCGTCGGCCGAACAGGACGACCGTCGGCCGAGCAAGACCGTCGGCCGAGCAAGACGCCCGTCAGCCGAGCAGGACGACCTCGACGTCCGTGCCGGGCTCGACGGACTCGACGTCCTCGGGTACGACGATCAGCGCGTCGGCGTGTGCCAGGGCCGCGACCAGGTGCGAACCGGCGCCGCCCACGGCGGTCACCTCGCCGTCAGCGTACGCCCCGCGCAGGAACTGCCGGCGCCCCTTGGGCGAGCCGAGCGCCTTGTCCGCCCTGAGGGTCGCCGTGGTGCGGGGCCGGTGCACGTCCTGGAGGCCCATCAGGGTGCGGATGGCGGGGCGGACGAACAGCTCGAAGGAGACGTACGACGACACGGGGTTGCCCGGAAGCGCCAGCAGGGGCGTGTGGTCGGGGCCGATCGCGCCGAAGCCCTGGGGCTTGCCCGGCTGCATGGCGAGCTTGCGGAAGTCGATGCCGCTGCCCGGCTCGTCCTCGTCACCGACGTGCGCCAGCGCCTCCTTGACGACGTCGTACGCCCCCACGCTGACCCCGCCGGTGGTGACCACCAGGTCGGCACGGACGAGCTGGTCCTCGATGGTGGCGCGGAGCGTCTCGGCGTCGTCGACGACGGCGCCCACCCGGTAGGCGATGGCGCCCGCGTCCCGGGCGGCGGCGGTGAGGGCGAAGCTGTTGGAGTCGTAGATCTGGCCGCTGCCGAGTGCCTCGTCGGGCTGGACGAGTTCGCTGCCGGTGGACACGACGACCACGCGCGGGCGCGGGCGTACGCGTGCCGTGCCGCGGCCGATCGCGGCGAGCAGCGCGATCTGCGGCGGGCCGAGGACGGTACCGGCCTCCAGGGCGAGGTCGCCGGCCTTCACGTCGCTGCCCCGCGCGCGGACGTGCGCGCGTGCCTCGGCGGGCCGGTGCACGCGCACGTGCCCCTCGGCGCCCTCGGGCGCGAGGCTGCGGGACCGCATCCCGGTGACCGGCCCCTCGCCGAGTCCGCCGTCGGTCCACTCCACGGGGACGACGGCCTCGGCGCCGGGCGGCAGCGGGGCGCCGGTCATGATGCGGGCCGCCTGGCCGGGACCCACGGGGGTCAGCTCGGCCGCGCCCGCCGCGACGTCCCCGACGACCTCGAGGACGGCCGGGAACTCCTCGCTCGCGCCCGCCACATCCGCGACCCGTACCGCGTACCCGTCCATGGAGCTGTTGTCGAACGGCGGCAGCGAGACGGGCACCATGACGTCGTCGACCAGCACGCAGCCCTGGGCGTCGAGGAGTTGCAGCTCGATGGGCTCCAGGGGGCGGACGGTGGTGAGGATGTCCTCCAGGTGCTCGTCCACCGACCACAGGCGGTCCTGGCCGGCGGGGCGGGTCGCGGCGCTGCTCAACTCTGCTGCATCTCCTCGGCTACGTAACTGCGAAGCCAGGTCCGGAAGTCCGGGCCCAGGTCTTCACGTTCGCACGCGAGCCGGACAATGGCACGCAGATAGTCGCCGCGGTCGCCGGTGTCATAGCGGCGGCCCTTGAAGACGACGCCGTGCACGGGGCCGCCGACCTTTTCGTCCTGGGCGAGCTGCTGGAGGGCGTCGGTGAGCTGGATCTCGCCGCCGCGGCCCGGCTCGGTGCGCCGCAGTATGTCGAAGACGTGCGGGTCGAGGACGTAGCGGCCGATGACCGCGTAGCTGGACGGGGCATCCGCCGGGTCCGGCTTCTCGACCAGGCCGGTCACCTTGACGACGTCGCCGTCGGCGGTGGTCTCCACGGCGGCGCAGCCGTAGAGGTGGATCTGCTCGGGGTCGACCTCCATGAGCGCGATCACGCTGCCGCCGTGCTGCTCCTGGACCTCGATCATGCGCTGGAGCAGGGGGTCGCGCGGGTCGATCAGGTCGTCGCCGAGCAGGACGGCGAAGGGCTCGTGGCCCACGTGCGGGGCCGCGCACAGCACGGCATGGCCGAGGCCCCTGGGGTCGCCCTGGCGCACGTAGTGCATCGTGGCCAGGTCGCTGGACTCCTGCACCTTGGCGAGCCGGCCGGCGTCGCCCTTTTTCTGGAGCGCCGATTCCAGCTCGTAGTTGCGGTCGAAGTGGTCTTCCAGGGGACGCTTGTTGCGTCCGGTGATCATGAGGACGTCGTCGAGCCCCGCCGACACGGCCTCCTCGACCACGTACTGGATCGCCGGCTTGTCGACGACCGGCAGCATCTCCTTGGGAGTGGCCTTGGTGGCCGGCAGGAACCGGGTGCCGAGGCCGGCCGCGGGAATGACAGCCTTGCTGATCCTGGGGTGCGACTGAGTCATGTCCGCAACCTTATCCGGTGCCTTTGCGGAGAATCTGAGGCTCCGGTTAATTGGCACTCATATGAGCGGATTGGGAAGGGTGCGGGAACGACCTGTGGAGCACGGTGGGCCTGGAGCCGAGGGTGACAAGCGAACGTTGCGCCGAGAATTCCTCGGGGTGAGGAACAGGTTGACGACGGATGTCGTCAGGGAGGCGGCCGACGCGCTGGCCGGGCACGCGCTGGAACTGCCCGAGTTGGCGCATGCGCGCACGGTGGCGGCGTACGTCTCGGTCGAGAGCGAGCCCGGCACGCTCACGCTGCTGGACGCGCTGCTCGCGCGGGGCGTACGCGTCCTGCTTCCCGCGCTCCTGCCGGACCACGACCTGGACTGGGGCGCGTACGGCGGGGAGGGTTCCCTCGCCCGTGTCCAACACGGCGGGAAGATGGCGCTGTTCGAACCCTCCGGTGAACGGCTCGGGCCGGACGCGGTGCTCGGTGCGGACGTCGTGCTGCTGCCGGGGCTCGCGGTGGACGCGCGCGGGATGCGCCTGGGGCGCGGCGGAGGCTCGTACGACCGGGTGCTGGCGCGCCTGGAGCGCGCGGGCGTGCACCCGGCGCTCGTGGTGCTGCTGTACGACACGGAGGTCGTCGAGCGGGTGCCTGCGGAGGAGCACGACCGGCCGGTGCAGGCGGTGGTGACACCGTCGGGCGTACGCCGGTTCGCGAGCCCCTGAGCCGCTCTCGTGCGAAACGGCCCGCCACGCGTGCGTGGCGGGCCGTCTCAGCGGCTGGTGCGGGACGGTGTCAGGGCTTGAGGACGAGCGTGTCGCTGGTGCTCTTGTCGACCGCCTTGTCCGAGAACGACCACGGGAGCAGTTCGCCGTCGGCCCACTTGCTCGTCTGGTCGGTGTAGTGGGCGCTGAAGGCGTGACCGGAGGCTCCGGTGAGGTTGATCCACTTGGATTTGTCGAGGTCGTCGAGGTTGACGACCATCCGCATGGAGGGGACCCAGACGACGCCGTAGCCGCCCGCGGCGTTCCAGCCGGTCGCGTTGACCGTGGCCTCGCCGCCGCTGAGCTTCCAGGGGCCGCGGTTGAGGATGTACTGGACGATGGCCGGGCCGCTGGTGCCGAGGGTCTGGTTCTTCAGGAACAGGCGGTGCAGCCGGCCCCAGCTCCAGGTGTCGATGTCCTTGCCGAGCTTGGCGGTCAGCTCCCAGCGGGCGTCGATCATGGCGCGCCTGAACAGCTCGTCCATGTTGTCGGCCTTGTTGCGGTCGCCCACCCCGGCCGGCGTCTTCCACCAGTCGCTGTTCGGCTTGTCCATGAGGTTGCGGACCACCTCGAACCAGCGGTCGCCGCCGTCCGGCTGGGCCTGGTCGGCGTCGCGCTCGCCGCACTCGCGCACCTTGGTGTCGTCGTCGACCGGGCCGGTGCTGTCGACCTTGTCGACCCACAGGCACTGGCCCTTGACCCGCAGTTCCTTGGGCAGCTTGTTGCCGAAGGCGAGCTTGAGGATGTTGCGCCAGACCGCGTTGAAGTAGGCCGCGGCCGCGGAGTCGGAGTCCTGGGTGTAGTCCCAGCCCTCCAGGAGCTTCTGCGCCTCGCGGACGTCCTTGTCGTCGAGGTTGATCTTCAACAGCTTGGGCACCAGCAGCTTGGCGATCTCGCTGCTGTTGTCCGTCTGCATCTGGCGCATGTCGTCGGTGGAGATCTTCCCGCCGTCCTTGATCTTGGACTCGATCAGGTCGGTGATGCGCTGGCTGCGGGTGCCGTAGCCCCAGTCCGTGGTGAGCGTGTAGGGGTACTTGTCCTTGTCGATCACGGCCTGGTTGGCGGTGACGATGTAGCCGCGCTTCGGGTTGTACTCGTAGGGCAGTTCGTTCTGCTTGATGAAGCCGGTCCACTTGTACGTGGAGTCCCAGCCCGGTGCCGGGATGGACCCGTCGTCGCCCGAGGAGCGCGTGGGGATCTTGCCGGGCAGTGTGTAGCCGATGTTGTTCTTGGTGTCCGCGTAGATCAGGTTCTGCGACGGCACGTCGAACTGTGCGGCCGCGTCCCGGAAGGAGCTCCAGTCGGACGCCTTGTCGAGGGCGAAGACGGCGTCCATGGTGGTGCCCGGGTCGAGGGCGGTCCACCGCAGGGCGATGCCGTAGCCGTCGCCGCGGTCGGGTGCGGCGGTGTCGACACTGGCCTTCTTGCCGACCTGGACGAGTTCGTCGTCACGGTCGGACAGCAGGGGCATGCCGTCGGCGGTCTGGCGCACGACGATCTTCTTGGACGCGCCGCCGGCGACCTTGATGGTCTCCGTGCGGGTCGTGAAGGGCTTGGTCTTCCCGTTGTACAGGTAGCCGTCGCCGGAGAGCTTCTCCAGGTAGAGGTCGGTGACGTCGACCCCGGAGTTGGTCATGCCCCAGGCGATGTCCGCGTTGTGGCCGATGATCACGCCGGGCATGCCGGCGAAGGTGTAGCCGGTGACGTCGTACTGGCACTTGCTGGAGACCGTGGTGCAGTGCAGGCCCATCTGGTACCAGACCGACGGCAGGGACGCCGACAGGTGCGGGTCGTTGGCGAGCAGCGGCTTGCCGGTGATGGTGTGCTCGCCGCCGACGACCCAGGAGTTGGAGCCGATGCCCTGGCCGTTCACGCCGACGGCCGTGGGGACGTCGTCCAGGACGTTGTAGAGGCTCGCCAGCTGGCTCGTGAGCGCCGATCCGGTGGACGACGAGGTCGAGGAGCCGCTGGTGCCCGTCGAGGATCCGGAGCCGCTCGTGGAGCCGCTCTGTTCGAACGTCTTGGTGAGCTCGTCGTACTGGCCGTCCTGGACGATCGTCTGGTTGCGGCTGTACGGGTAGTCCGGGTAGAGGTCCTTGATCTGCTGCGGGCCGAGGCGGCTGGTCATCAGGGCGCGATCGATCTCGTCGTCCATGTTGCCGCGCAGGTCCCAGGCCATCGCCTTCAGCCAGGAGACCGAGTCGACGGGCGTCCACTGCTCGGGCTTGTAGTCGTTGACGAACCCGAGGGCCGCGTACTCCAGGGAGATGTCCTTGCCGTCCTTGCCCTGGAGGTAGGCGTTGACCCCCTTGGAGTAGGCCTGGAGGTACTTCTTCGTGGAGTCCGACAGCTTGGTGTCGTACTCCTCCTTCGCGACCCGGTCCCAGCCCATGGTGCGCAGGAACTCGTCGTTCTTCACCTGGCTCTTGCCGAACATCTCCGACAGGCGCCCGGAGGTCATGTGCCGGCGCACGTCCATCTCGTAGAACCGGTCCTGCGCCTGGACGTAGCCCTGCGCCATGAACAGGTCCTCGTCGGTCGAGGCGTAGATCTGCGGGATCCCGTAGCTGTCGCGCTTCACGGTCACGGGCCCGGAGAGGCCTTCGAGCGTGATCGAACCCTTGGTCTGCGGGAAGGACGCGCGGACCGTGCTGACCGACCAGTACGCCCCGTAGAAGACGCCACCGACGACGGCCAGGACGAGCACGAGCACGAAAAGTCGGGCTCTGCGCCCCTTCTTCCTGCCGGACTTGGCAGGCTTGTCACCCGTTGTGGCGGTGGTGTTCGGGGGCATCGCTGTCCTTGCTGTCCTAACGCGAGCGGCAGACGGGCATGTGCATTTGACTGAGCGCTGGAGCAACCATAGGCGCAGGGCCTCACGCCACTTGACGCGGAGTGGGGATCCGGCGGGCACGGGCGTTCGATCTTGCCTCGGGAAGCGTCAAGAAAGCGTCAAGAGTTAGGTAAGGTAACGAAGTACTTGGGTGCGGAGTACCGCACTCTCGGTCCTGTGTACGTGAGCTTCCGCGCCGCCCGCGCGCGAGCCAACGAAGGGAACCGCCGCTGACCGTCCACCACCTCAACCAGCTCCTGCTCGTCTGCTCCCTGGTCCTGCTGGTCGCCGTCGCGGCCGTCCGGATCTCCTCGCGCAGCGGGCTCCCCAGCCTGCTCGTGTACCTGGGGATCGGCGTCCTCATGGGCCAGGACGGCATCGGCGACATCCACTTCGACAACGCCGAACTGACCCAGGTCATCGGATACGCGGCCCTGGTCGTGATCCTGGCCGAGGGCGGTCTCGGCACGAAGTGGAAGGAGGTCGAACCCGTCCTGGCCTCCGCCTCCATGCTGGCCCTGGTGGGGGTCGGGGTGAGCGTCGGCGTCACCGCCGCGGGCGCGCACTACCTGGTCGGGCTGGAGTGGCGGCAGGCGCTCATCATCGGCGCGGTGGTGTCCTCGACGGACGCGGCGGCGGTCTTCTCGGTGCTCCGGCGCATTCCGCTGCCCGCGCGGGTGACGGGGACCCTGGAGGCGGAGTCCGGCTTCAACGACGCCCCGGTGGTCATCCTGGTCGTCGCCCTGTCCACCGCCGGCCCGGTGGAGCACTGGTACGTCCTGGTGGGCGAGATAGCCATGGAGCTGGCCATCGGCGCGGGCATAGGCCTCGCGGTCGGCTGGCTCGGCGCCTGGGGCCTCAGGCACGTCGCCCTGCCCGCCTCCGGCCTCTACCCGATCGCCGTGATGGCCATCGCGGTCACGGCGTACGCGGCCGGCGCACTGGCGCACGGCAGCGGCTTCCTCGCGGTCTACCTGGCCTCCATGGTGCTCGGCAACGCCAAGCTGCCGCACTGGCCCGCCACCCGAGGTTTCGCCGAGGGGCTCGGCTGGATCGCCCAGATCGGCATGTTCGTCCTGCTCGGCCTGCTGGTCACCCCGCACGAGCTCGGCGACGACATCGTGCCCGCCCTGGTCATCGGGCTGGTGCTCACCATGGTGGCGCGGCCGGTGAGCGTGATCGTCAGCCTGGCGCCGTTCCGGGTGTCCTGGCCGGAGCAGACCCTGATGTCGTGGGCCGGGCTGCGCGGCGCCGTGCCCATCATCCTGGCCACGATCCCCATGGTGAACGGCGTGGACACCAGCCACCGGATCTTCAACATCGTCTTCGTCCTGGTCGTCGTCTACACCCTCGTCCAGGGGCCGACGCTGCCCTGGCTGGCCCGCAAGCTGCGGCTCGGCGAGGGCCCGGAGGCCGCCGACCTCGGCATCGAGTCCGCACCCCTGGAGCGGCTGCGCGGGCACCTGCTGTCCGTCTCGATCCCCGAGGGCTCCCGGATGCACGGCGTGGAGATCAACGAGCTGCGGCTGCCCGCCGGGGCCGCCGTCACCCTCGTCGTCCGCGAAGGAAAATCGTTTGTTCCGTTGCCCGCGACGGTGCTGCGGCGCGGGGACGAACTCCTCGTGGTCGCCACCGACCCGGTGCGGGACGCCGCGGAACGGCGGCTGCGCGCGGTCGGCCACGGGGGCAAGCTGGCGGGCTGGCTGGGCACGAACGGGACGGCGGGCGTGCGTTAAAGACACGTTTCAGATAGTTCACACCTCAGGTAATCGCAGGTGAACGACCCTCACGGTGCTGGTTTTCACAGGCGTACCAGGCTTTCACCCCTGTACGATGAAAGCACCTGATCGAACCAACTCTGCCTGACGCAGAGCTGGCGCGACCGTATGGCGGCCGGAACGCTCCTCGCAGTGGATGCCGGTATCTACCGCAGTTCCGCGCAAGAGGACAGCTCTCGGCGCCCCCGCACGGGCGCGCTACCAGGCGGCAGAAAGGCACGGGCCGTGGCATCCACGGTCACCACCGAGCCGTCGCGGAACCCGGCCGCGCCGCCCCGCCCGGGATACGGACAGCTGCTGCGCACCCGCGGCGCCTGGACGTTCCTGCTCCCCGGTTTCGCGGCGCGCCAGCCGTTCGCCATGCTCACCATCTCCATCGTGCTGCTCGTGCAGCACACCACCGGCTCGTACGGCGCCGCAGGCGCCGCGGCGGCCGTCACCGGCGTCTCCATGGCACTGTTCGCGCCCTACAGCGGCCGCCTGGCCGACCGCCACGGGCAGCGGGCGGTGCTGGTCCCCGGCGTCCTCGTGCACACCCTGTCGGGCCTCGCCCTGACGGCGCTCGCGCTGGCGCACGCGCCCCTGTGGGCGCTGTTCGCGGCAGCCGTGCCGACCGGTGCCTCGGTGCCGCAGATCGGCCCCATGGTGCGCGCCCGCTGGGGCGCCAGGCTCCAGGACTCCCCCCTGATGTCCACCGCGGCCGCCTTCGAGTCCGTCACCGACGAGCTCACCTTCGTCTTCGGCCCGCTGCTGGCGACCGCCCTGTGCACCACCGTGGCCCCGGCCGCCGGCCTGGTCACGGAGGCCGCGCTCACCCTGGCCGGCGGCCTGCTGTTCGCCGCGCGGAAGAGCACCCAGCCGCAGGTGACCGGCACCGGTCACGCGCGCGTGCGGCACGCCTCCGCGCTCCGCGTCCCGGGCGTACGCGTGCTGGTCGTCGCCTTCCTGGGCATCGGCTCCGTCTTCGGCGGCATGCAGGTCTCCCTCGCGGCCTTCACCGAGTCGATCGGCGAGCCCGGCCTGAACGGCGTCCTGTACGGCACCTTCGCCGCGGGGAACATGCTCTCCGGCATCGTCTGCGGCGCGCTCGCCTGGAAGGCCGCCCCGCACCGGCGCCTGCTCGTCGGCTACGCGGCGCTCGCGCTGACCGCCTCGGCCCTGTGGACGTCCCACTCGGTGCTCGTCCTGGCCGGGCTCGGCCTGCTGGTCGGCATGTGCATCGCACCCGCCCTGATCACCGGCTACACGCTGGTCGAGTCCCTGGTCCCGGCCGGCGCCCGCACCGAGGCGTTCACCTGGCTGACCGGCGCGGTGGCGCTCGGCCAGGCGGCCGCGGTCACGGTCGCCGGACAGCTGGAGGACCGCCTGTGGGGCGGCGCCGGGTTCCTGGTGCCGATGGCCGGCACGGTCCTGGCTCTGGTGACCCTTCTGGCACTGCGTTCACGGCTGGTCACCCGGCCCCGGAACCGTACCGTCGCACGTGGCGTCGGTCACCGCGTGCCGGTGACGGTGGACTGATCCTCAGGAATACGTCACTATGGACCGTCGTTAGCACTCATCGAGTGAGAGTGCCAGGAGGAAGACAGTGCCGACCTACCAGTACCAGTGCACCGAGTGCGGCGAGGGCCTCGAGGCGGTGCAGAAGTTCACCGACGACGCCCTGACCGAGTGCCCCAACTGCGGTGGCCGCCTGAAGAAGGTGTTCTCCGCGGTCGGCATTGTCTTCAAGGGCTCGGGCTTCTACCGCAATGACAGCCGCGGCTCCTCGTCGAGCAGCAGCCCCGCGTCGAAGTCGTCCGGCTCCGCCTCGTCGAGCGCGTCGTCCGACTCGAAGACGTCCGAGTCGAAGTCGTCGTCCTCGACGTCCTCGACCTCGACGTCCTCCTCGTCCGGCTCGGCCAGCAGCTCCGCCGCCTGAGACCTCACCCCTCGGACCCCGCCGTCGGACGACAGCGGGGTCCGAGGCGTTCCCGGGCACCGCGGCTCCTGCCCCGCTCGGGCAGCCAGCTAGTGTGCTGCGCATGGTGAGCATGGTGAACGCAGAGATCGGCGTAATCGGCGGTTCCGGCTTCTACTCGTTCCTCGACGACGTGACCGAGATCCAGGTCGAGACGCCCTACGGGCCGCCCAGCGACTCCCTCTTCCTCGGCGAGATCGCCGGCCGCCGGGTCGCCTTCCTGCCCCGCCACGGACGCGGCCACCATCTGCCGCCGCACCGCATCAACTACCGGGCCAACCTGTGGGCGCTGCGCTCCGTCGGCGTGCGCCAGGTGCTCGGCCCGTGCGCGGTGGGCGGTCTGCGCCCCGAGTACGGTCCGGGCACGCTGCTCGTACCGGACCAGCTGGTGGACCGTACGAAGTCCCGGGCGCAGTCCTACTTCGACGGGCTGCCGCTGCCCGACGGCTCCGTGCCGAACGTCGTGCACGTCTCCCTGGCCGACCCCTACTGCCCCGCCGGACGGGCGGCGGCGCTCAAGGCGGCCCGGGGCCGGGACTGGGAGCCGGTGGACGGGGGCACGCTGGTGGTGATCGAGGGGCCGCGCTTCTCGACCCGCGCCGAATCGCTGTGGCACCAGGCGCAGGGCTGGTCGGTGGTGGGCATGACCGGCCACCCCGAGGCGGCGCTCGCCCGTGAACTGGAGCTCTGCTACACGTCGTTGACGCTGGTCACGGACCTGGACGCGGGCGCCGAGACCGGTGAGGGCGTCTCGCACGACGAGGTTCTGCAGGTGTTCGCGGCCAATGTGGACCGGCTGCGGGGCGTGCTGTTCGACGCGGTGGCGGCCCTGCCGGAGAACACGGCACGGGACTGCCTGTGCACGAACGCGCTCGGCGGCATGGACCCGGGGTTCGAGCTGCCGTGACGCGCGCCGTGCCGCGGCCGTGACGCATGCCCTGCCGCGGCCGTGACGCATGCCGTGCCGCGGCCGTGACCCGGGGGCTTTCCCCGGGGCGGACAGAGGCGGAACTCCTCGTTCGGGTGGCCGGGTTGTCCACAACCTGTGGGTAGCCCACCGGCTCCGACGGGCTTCGGCGCGAGACCTCATCGTGGTCTCGCAAGCCGATTCCTCGTCGCAGGCGGTGATCCCCGTGTCCGTTCCCACGTCCCCCTACCCTGCCGTCCCTCCGCCCCTTCGCTTCCCGCGCCCGCTGGGCACGGACGCCCCCGCCACCTGCGAGGTCCCGCACTTCGAACCGGTGCGGGTACGCGGCGGGCGCCATCAGCTGGACCGGCTGCTGCGCCACCGCGGGCGGGCCCTCGCGGCCGGCCTCGCGGTCACGGCGGCGGCGCTCGTCGCGGCCGGACCGGGTGCCGCCACGGACCCCCTGCGCACGGAGCGGCCCCGGGGACACCCGGTCGTCACCCAGCCGGTACGACGGCACGCCCCGCCCGTGGACATGGTGACCGCGCCGGTGCGGATCGCCGACGCGGCCACCGTCCGGCTGCTGCGCCCCGGTGACCGGGTGGACGTCATCGCCGCCGGGGATCCCGCGGCGGGCGGGGCGGCCCGGGTGATCGCGCGCGGGGTGCGCGTGACGAGGCTGCCGGAGCCGGCCGACACGGCCGCGGAGAGCGGGGCGCTGATCGTGCTCGCGGTACCGCGCGACACCGCGGCCCGACTGGTCGGCGCGAGCGCCACGGCACGGCTGGCGGTGACCCTGTGCTGAACAACCTGAGGCGATTTCCGGGACGCTTTGTGTCAAGTCGCTCATTCGAGCTACCGGATTGGGCACGATGGCCGCACGGTGACGTAGGTTGCGGATCACTTTGTTCCACACCCTGCGCATGTGAGGAGAGTCCCCGAGGTGAGCGCGAAGAAGGAACCGGGCATCTGGCAGGGCTTCAAGGCCTTCCTGATGCGCGGAAACGTCGTCGATCTGGCAGTCGCGGTGGTCATCGGCGCCGCCTTCACGAACATCGTCAACTCGGTGGTGAAGGGGCTGATCAACCCGCTGGTCGGCGCGATCGGCACGAAGAACCTGGACAGCTACAGCACCTGTCTGAAGGAACCCTGCAAGACGGCCGCGGACGGCACGGTCACGAGTGGCGTCCAGATCATGTGGGGCTCGGTCCTGGGTGCCACGCTCTCCTTCGTGATCACCGCCGTCGTCGTGTACTTCCTGATGGTCCTGCCGATGGCGAAGTACCTGTCCCGCGTGGAGGCCCGCAGGAAGGCGAAGGAGGGCACGCACGAGGTGATCGAGGTGACCGAGCTGGAGGTGCTGAAGGAGATCCGCGACGCCCTGGTCGCGCAGCGCGGAAACGGCCACAACCAGCGCTAGCGGCGCTCCGGGCGGCCGCGCGGGCGGCTCAGAGGTGGTGGGGCGGCTTCTCGTCGAGGAAGCGCCTGAGGTCGGCCGCCGAGTCGCCCTCCGGGCGGTCGCCCCAGCCGCGGTCCGTGTCGTCCGCCGACTGCCGGTCCAGCGGGTCGTCGAAGATCAGCGCGGGCTTCGGATCGCGCGGCGCCGGCGCGGGCTCGGGGGCGGTACTCATAGCCCAAGGGTACGGCCCTGCCGCCCGCCCCCCTGCAGGTACGTTCGCGAACTTTCGGTGGCCTCTTCTACTGTGCTGGACGTGGCCTTTTCTGCTCTGCTGGACGCATGACGTCGAGTTCTCCCCCGGCTCCCGCCTCCCAGCACCCACCCAAGCCCCTGCGACCCCTGCGCCGGCTCACCGCGCGCGGGCGCGACGAGGCCCACCGGGTGGCCACACCGCTCGAGCTCTTCTTCGACCTGTGTTTCGTGGTGGCCATCGCGCAGGCGGGCGTGGAGCTGGTGCACGCCGTCGCGGCGGGGCACGCGGGCGAGGGCGTCCTGAACTACGCGATGCAGTTCTTCGCCATCTGGTGGGCGTGGATGAACTTCACCTGGTTCTCCTCGGCGTACGACAACGACGACGTGCTCTACCGGGTCGTCACCCTGGTCCAGATCGCCGGTGTCCTGGTGCTGGCGGCCGGCATCTCGCAGGCCTTCACCGAACACGACTACCTGGTGGTCTGGCTGGGCTACGTGATCATGCGGCTGGCGATGGCCGCGCAGTGGCTGAGAGCCGCGCGCTGGGCCCACGGCGCGGAGCAGACCATGGCGCTCCGGTACGCGGGCGGGGTGCTGCTGTGCATGGTCGGCTGGCTCGGGCTGGTGGTACTGCCGGTGCACGCGCGTGCCTGGGTGTTCCTGGTGATGGCGATCGCCGAGATGTGCGTGCCGCTGTACGCGGAGAAGGCCTACACGACCTCCTGGCACCCGCACCACATCGCCGAGCGGTACGGGCTGTTCACGATCATCGTGCTCGGCGAGACGATCGCGGCGGCGACGGCCGCCGTGAAGTCGGCCGTGGCCGAGCACGACGCGCTGAGCGAGCTGCTGCCGATCGCGGCGGGCGGCCTGCTGATCGTCTTCTCGGCCTGGTGGATCTACTTCGTGGTCGGGAACCAACTCAAAGGATACTACAACAGCCCCACCCCCAACTAGGGGGCAGGGCTGGTGAGTTGGCTGCTCAGCGGGGGTGCGGGGGCCGTTGTGCGCGGGCCATGAGGGGCACGCCGTCCGCTCCCCCTGGCGGCCTAGCCCAGTTCACCAGGGGGAGCGGACGGCGCGAACTCGACGGCATGGTCCGGGCAGGCGTAGAGGGTCACTCCTGCGCCAGTGGGGCGCGGGATGTACCGGACGGGGAGGGGAGCGTAGGTCCACCGCTTGCATCGGCAGCACACTGCGCCAGATGGCGCCGGGACGGGCTGGGCGGCGCGCAGTGCCTCTATGTATCGTTCGGCGGTCACGCGACCTTCTCCCGGGCTATGACGCTGCCGAGATCCATGGTGGGAAAGTCGTAGTCGACTCCCAGGCTTGCGAATGCCGCAGCATACGAGCGCTCACGCTGAAGGGGCGGCAACGCTTGCATCCGATCGTCCCGGAAGACCGCTTGGGCCTCCTGGGAGGACAGACCACGCCATGGCGTCTTCCAGGCGGAGACGCGGGTGGTCTCTCCCTCGACAGCCTGCGCAGTGAGGTACTCCACGCTGTGACGTCCGGGGCGCTGGGGGGCTAAGACTGCGAGCACCCAGATAAGGGCACGGGCGATACGATCGCGCATAAGTCGGTCAGCTCCTACTAGCTGTCTCGGCTAGCCCCGAGCGGACCGGGCCTAATCGGTCTCTCGGGGCGCTTCTGTTGTTCGGGGATCACGCTAAGCCAACACGTCTAACTCGTCTACCTGTCTAACTCGTCTACCCGTCTAAGTCGCTTGGGAATGACCTGTTGTCTACGCTCTGCCGCATGCCCGAGCATCCCGAGAGTCCGCACGCCCCACGCGCTCCCTACATGGAAGTGCTGGATGCTCTCCTTCAAGAGATCAAAGGGAAGGCGCCGGGTGAGTCGATTCCGTCTGAGGCAGAGTTGTGCGAACGTCACGGCGTGGCACGGGAGACTGCCCGGCGGGCGGTGCGCATCCTGAGGGAGCGGGGGCTGATCGAGACTCGTTGGGGGAAAGGCTCGTTCGTAGCCGGCGGTCACCTGGGCCAGAACGAGAACCAGCGTGACTAGGGGCGCCCCGCCCGTGCACTGGGGGGAGCGCACAGGCGGGGCGCTGCGATGGTGGGGCATCACCGGTAAGCGCACTGAACGGGCGGGGTAGGAACGTCCAGCGCACTTGGGTTACTGCACGCCCATGGATGCGTCCCACTGCCCTCGGGACAGATGGCATGCCCCGTCGGGCGTGATCCGTACTTGGGCGCCGAGCAACGGCAACGCCCCTTCCGCATTGAGCCGGTTGCGGATGCGTTCCAGCACTTCCCAGAGCTTTCGGGGGCCGCTCTGGTGGACTTCCGGCGGGTTGATCCACTCGGCGGAAGCCCTCGCCCACGAACCGTCCGGGTGGACCAGGACCGCTGTGCGCTCGCGTCCGCTGGTCGCGTAGCCGACTTCTACCCCCGGCGCCATGACCTCCAGCATGGAACGGATTTCCCACGCGTTGGCTACGTCCAGCACTGGGTAACGGCCGGTGGTCCTGGACTCCCCCTCTGCCTCCTTGGCGAGAGCGAACAGCTCGACGAGAGGGGGTGGGTAGTTGTCGCCGGACCGGGTGAGCATGAAACCCGCCATATCCCGTTCGATCACGCCTACTACGTCTCCGCTGGCGTGCTTCCAGCCGGTGACGATCAGGGATGTACGCGCGAGAGTGGTTGCGATCCGTCCGCCGGTGGCAAGGGCTTCGAGTATCGGTCGGAGACCTGGTCCGGGGGCGAGTGCGACGGTGGACACGATGCGGTCATAGCTGCCCGGTACGTGTTCGGTCGCATCCGCGGTCACCATCTTCGGGTGGTAGCCCATGGACGCGAGCCGTTCCCCCGCCGCGCTCACCAGATACGGGTCTACGTCCACGCTCGTCACGTGTGCGTCCCCGAGTCTGTGACAGGCGTACGCGGTGAGTCCGCCGGCTCCTGTGCCTAGGTCCAGAATGGGCAGTCCGGTCCCTAGTCGCCCGTGCCGGAGCATTCGCACGATCAGGCTGGGCAGCGTCGCTGACGATGTCGGCACCCCTTCGGGGTGGTCCCCGGCTTCGGCGTGGTCGGCGTGCAGTGTGCCCACTCGGGTGATCAGTGACCGGTCTGCGTAGGCGGCCTTTGCCCATGCTTCCGGGTCGCTAGGGCCGTCGCGCAACACCCACTGCTCCGAACCGTCCAGCTCCCACCACTTGGGGATCAGTTCATGACGTGGCACTCGCGCTACGGGGGCCAGCCATCTTGAGTCCGGATCGGTGACCCGGTTGGCAAGGGTGCTTGCCTTGCTCTCCCAATTCATGATGCTGAGCCTTCCAGTTCAGTCATACGCGGGCTTGCACGCCTCGGTGTTGGCCGGGTCGCAGTCGCCCGAGTCGTCCGGAGTGCACGCGGCCCGTGGAGCGGGGATCCGTGCCGAAAGATCCCTCCATGCCTCCCCGGCGAGCAACTCGGCGAGCGGAGTATGGAGCACGTTGCCCGCCGGGAAGTCGCGGGAGAGCACACAGCCGGCGAGCTCGCCGTTCGGCAGGATGGCGGCCCGGCCTCGCGTGCACCGGCCGCACATCTCACGCAGAGTCGGCTTCGTGCCGGGCAGCATGGCACGGCCTACAGCGCGTACCCGGTCCGTGCTGATGTTGGTCACGCCCATCGTTTCCAGCTCCGCGCGGGCTTCCTCGACGCGCTGGTTCGGAAGGATGTCCACGATCCCGGCCCGGATGGTAATCCCGCGTACGACGGCCTCGCGGATGTTGCACCGGGTGCGGGTGTAGCTGCCCGCGCGGCCCGTGATCTTGTCGTGCTCGTCGGGGTCGTCGCTGTAGTAGCTCGTTCCGAGCGTCACGCCGTCACGGGCGAACACGTCCCACCACTCGGCGCGGACGTGAAACAGGTTGGAGTACACCTCCACATGCTGACCGAGCGACAACGCGAGATCCGTGAACTCCTGCCAGCTCGGGTGAACGGTCGGTTCCCCGCCGATCAGCTGAATGGTTGGGATGCCGAGTGCGGCTGCGTCCGTGATGACTGCGCGCCAGTCATCGGGGCTCATCGTGCCGTGCGTGGCTTGCGGGCTGGACTCCGACAGACAGTGCGTGCACTGAAGTTGGCACTTCCCGGTGATCTCCAGTTCAAGGGACTGGATTCCGGGGACCGTGGCTACGGGCGGTTCGGCGAGTGAGGTCAACGTCAGGTCCTTCCTTCTCCGTTTACTTTCGTGACACTGAGACACAAGGGGGTGCTGTGCCCGTGACCGGGATCGGACCGAAGCAGCCTGACCGTGGCCGTTGGAGTGGGTGACGACATGGCTGTCTTCACGGGCTCCCTGCCGCGCACTCTGTTGTCCCCGGCGGCCGGGGATCGCCCACCGTCGGAGACGCGGCAGCGGTGGTGCCCTCTTCCCGCCCCGACGGGGGAAACGGGGCGGGAAGAGGAGTCTTTACGTTGCAATCCCCTGCCACATCACCCAAGGGCGCTCGATCATCTCGGCAAAGCTCGTGTGTCCGGGGTGCTGGCGAAGGTGATCGAACGCCCACTTCTGAGGCTCGGCCGGGTCTGTGTTCACCTCTGACGTTGCGGCGCATTCGGTGTCGTCGTCGTTGAGGGTGAGACACCGGAGCGCGTACGTGGTCGGCGGTGCGTCTTGGTCTCTATCGGGGCGCAGCGTGAAGTCAACAAGCCGTAAGCCAGAATCGGAGACAGTCACAGCACATCACCCCGGCTTCGCGCGTTCTTGCGGGCGGTGGCGTATCTCAAGCGCTGTTCAGGGGTGGCCGGCCGTACCTCTTCGGGCTCTACCTCCCACTCGACTCCGCCGCGCACGGGGCGCAGGGCCCAGCGGGAACCCATCACACCGCGAAACTCGCCGACCCGATCCTGAGCGTCTACCAAGAGCGTGCCGGTAGCTGGGAGGCGTGGGGGCTCCTGCTGCTTCGGAGTGCTGTTCTCGTCAGACAAGGGGCCGCTCCTCTCCGTAGTGCTTCCACTACCAGGGCGGCTCAGCGTGGCTTACAGTCGGGAACCATTCAACTTGTCAGTCAGGGACGAAAGGTTGGTCAGAACCCGTTGAACCGCCGGGAGTTAGACCCAGACAGTTCACCGCAAGCCGCGTTCGGGGCACGTCTGCGCAGCTCACGGGAGGCACGCGGGTGGACGCAAGAGACCTTGGCTGAGCAGATGGGATATTCCAGTACGCATATCTCGGCGGTTGAAACTGGCCGCAAACTTTCAACTCTTCCCTTCTCGACAAGTGCCGACAAGGCGTTAGGGACGGGCGACACGTTCGAGCGGGCCTGGCGCACGATGCGGCACGCGGGGTTGCTGGAGGGTTTCCCGCAGTTCGTCGAGCAGGAGGCGCAAGCAGCAGAGATCAGGCTGTACGAGGTGGGCGTCATGCCTGGTCTTCTTCAGACACCGGAGTATGCGGCGGCCCTTGCGCAGAGTGCCGTCAAGCGGGGTGCCATCACAGGCGAACAGGCGGAAGAGCGCGTGGCTCTCGTTGCGGAGCGACAAGCTGCGTTGGTCCGGACACCCCCGCCGTTGATCTTCGCGGTGCTTGATGAGAGCTGCCTTCGTCGCCCGATCGGCGAACCTGCCGTCATGGGCGCGCAGTTGGAGCGGTTGCAGGAGTTCGCCGACCTGCCACACACGCATCTACAGGTTGCCCCGTTCGCCATGGGCGCGCGTAGGCCGTTCAATCTGCCTGTCTATATCCTCACGATGCCGGACCGCTCTCTCATGTCGTACGCCGAGTCTGCGCAGCGCGGTCACCTGGAGCGCGAAAGCTCGTTCGTCCTGCCCATGCTGACGGCCTACCATCAATTACAGGCTGAGGCACCGTCGCAGGCGGATTCCGTGGCCATGATCGACGATCTTCGAAGGGGCACCCCGTGACGACCGAATCCCCGCGTTGGGTTACGTCCTCGTACAGCGACAACGGCGGCGCATGTGTTGAGGTCGCCGCAAACCTCGTCGCCTCTCGCGGCGTGGTTCCCGTCCGTGACTCCAAGATCCCCACAGGGCAAGTGCTTGAGTTCCCTGCCGCAGCGTTCTCTTCCTTCGTGACGAGCGTCAAGGCTGGGAGGTTCGACGGGGTCTGAACCGGTCGAACCGTCTACCGCTATCGCGCTCGGCTGGGACTTCCCGGCCGAGCGTTTTGCGTAGCGGCCGGCGCAGGCTCGCACTCATTCGAATAAGAGGTTGACCATTCGGCGCGGGTACCGAATCCTGGTCACTCATTCGAATGAGTGACTGAATGAAACCAACCAACCGTGCGGTATGGCAAAGATGGAGTTAATCATGAAGAGCAGGGCTCTGCGGTCGCTGGCCATGGCGGGCGCTCTGACGGTGGGCTTCGGCCTGGTGGGCTCGTCGGTGGCCTCGGCGATGATCCCGCCGGACCCCGGCGGCGGGTCGCCCCTGGTCCGTACGTACGCGTCAACGACGACGAAGACGCCGACCGTGAACGGCCTCCGGGTCCGCAGGGGGCCGGGTATCAACAGGACCATTCTGGGCCTGATTTACAAGGGAGACCGGGTCAAGGTCACCGGCTCCGCGCGCGACGGCAAGGGGCAGCGATGGGACCACGTGAAGCTCACGCGGCGCTCGGCTGGGGGCCTGCCGGCGGGGTACGTGGGCTGGGTCACGGAGATGTACCTCTACTGACTCACTGTTCAGTAGTTGACTTGGGTGGCCTTCTTCGCTCCGGCGGGGGAGGTCACCCTTCCGCTTCTTTTGTCACATGCCTGCGACACACCCACGTGCACACTCTGTAGCCCCTTGTAAACACAGGGGGCACAAGTAAACTGCATGGTCTGTTCCTGGAACTGCACATGCGTTCGAACGGGGCGGGGGCCGGTCGCGCTAACCAACGAGTGCGAGGGTGAATTGTGCGATGACGGAGAGTACGTCCTCGGGCGTCGGGGGTGACGGTAGTGCCGACGAAGCCGTGTTCACTCGGGGAATTGACTACGTGTCCGCTTGGCGGGAAGCGAACGTTGCGGTTCAAGAGCTGCTGACTGCGGCTGAGGCTGTAGGCCTTGACGTACGGGTTGTGCGGGCTGTGCCGCACGCGGGTGCGAACGGGGCGCCCGTGGTGTGGTTCAGCCCTGAGGGGGTTCGGCTGATCGCAGCCTTTATGCGGTCGGTGCCCCGGAGCGACGCTGGAGCGCAAAACACGGAGACAGGAGGAAGGACTTTGGCAGGCAAGGGATGGCAGACCCGAGCCGGTTCGAAAGTGCGGATCGTGCGTCAGCATGACGGTGAGTTCATCCACTGCGACGGCTGCCCTCGGCCGATCAGGATTACTGGCGTCGGGTCCTCTGCTGCTGCGGCTCGTCGGCACGCGAACTCCTGCCGGAAGTAGACGGGTCGGGGCGGGTCTGTTCGGATGGCCGGCTGACGGCGGCTCGGGCGTGTGGCAACCCCTACGGTGGGAAAGTTGCTGGTCGCGTGCGTGATGACCTCACGCGCGCACGGATCTTGGCCACGACGAAACCCGCATTCGCGCGTGAGGTTGTCACGCGTGGGCGGGGTCCAGGGGTGCGCTATAGCGCCCCTGGTACCACCGGCCTCGGGTTCGATCGTCACGGCCTGGTAGTCCTCGGTGCGGAGCGCTGGCGACGGCCAGAGGGTGAGTGGCCACCGGCCCGTACATAAGGTGTGCAAATCTGACAGACGGCAGAGGCTGGGGAAAAGGTGACTACGCCGGAGGCGCGCGATGCGTGAGCAGTACCACGATGAACTGGATTCGATCACCGACGGGCTCATAGAGATGGCGAACCTCGTCGGCTCGGCCATCGGCCGTGCCACCACCGCACTCCTCGATGCCGATCTACAAGTCGCCGAGAACGTGATCTCAGGTGATGCGGAGGTCGATGATCTACAGCGCGACTTGGAGGACCGCGCGATCACGCTGTTGGCACGGCAACAGCCGGTCGCCACGGACCTACGGATCGTGGTCACGTCACTGCGTATGAGTGCTGATCTCGAACGGTCGGGAGATCTCGCCCAGCACGTAGCCAAGCTGGCGCGGCTGCGCTATCCCGAACGGGCGATTCCACGGGACTTGCGCCGCACGATCCTGGAAATGGGCCAGCTCGCGCAGCGTCTGATGGCCCAGACCGCCGAGGTACTCCTCACACGCGACGTCGACGCGGCACTTCAGATGGAGCGGGACGACGACCGCATGGACGAACTACACCGCGCGCTCTTCCAGCACCTCATGGACGACCGATGGCACCACGGGGTCGAGACGGCCGTGGATACCACGCTCATAGGCCGCTACTACGAACGCTTCGGCGATCACGCTGTGGCGGTAGCCCGACGCGTGGTCTTCCTCGTCACCGGTGAGCAGGCGGACGACCTACTCACCGAACCGCCCACGATCGCCTGACCGATCCCGGGGCGCTCGCGACGCAGGTAAACCCGGCCGGGTCGCGGCTGGCCGGGCTCACCGGCAGAGGCCCGGACCACATCACTGTTCCTGTGACCTCTGCGTCTCTAGGCTACGCCCGCTCCAGCTGGATACGCCCGCTCCCGATGATCGGCGCGCCGTCGCATGCTCATACCGCGAGGGCTGGCCGGCTGTCGGTGGAAGTCACACCCGGACGCTGACATGCGTCTCGGGTGCGGTATGCCGGGCGGGCCGGAACAGCGGCTGCGTTCTCGGTGCCGGACTGCAATGACAGAGCCCCCGCGATGAAATCCGCGGAGGCTTCTCTGGTGCCCGGGGGTCGGCTCCTGGGTGTCGGGCGGTTGCCGACCGGACGGGACCGGCCGCAGGCCGCATGCCCGGCCGGGGCGGCATGGGCCGCCCGGCGCGCCGGAGGCGCGCCCTTGAGCAAGTAGAGAGAAGTTACTCCGATGCGGAACGTCGGCGCGGGGTGCGCTTGGCGGGTGCCTTGGTCGGCGTCAGAGAGAACGTGAGCTGGCACGTGGCGGCGGGCGCCCGAAGCTCCTCGCACAACAGCGGGCGCTCCTGCTCGGCGTCGGCGGTAATGCGGTAGGTGATCAGAAGCGGGGAGGCCTCGTCCAGACCGAGTGACATCCGCTCGTCGGGGAACGGAGCGCGCGCGGTGACGTGCTCGGTGAACGAGAGAGAGAACCCGGCCTGGGTGAGCTGCTCGTAGATCTCGCTCGTGGGCACTTCCGGGGCCTCGGCAAGGCTAGGCGCCTCGGCGGCGGTGGACAGGGGGATGAAGGTGCGGTGCGCCATCCGCGTTCCCGTCTTCGGGTCGTACACCATGCGGTCTACACTGATGGCGTCCTGGTCCTGCTGGCCGAGATGGACGGCGGGCGGTCCGTCAAGGCTCGTGCGGCTGATGGCCGGCGCTTCGGCCTCCGTCATCTCCGGCAGGAACCAACTGCCCTTGCCGCGTTGCTGGATGGCGCGGGGGATGGTGACGGGCGGGACGGTGCCCCCGGTGCTGATGACCATGGAGCCTTTGCCCTGACGGGTCTCGATCAGTCCCATGCGCTTCAGCTCGCCCATGGCCGTGCGGATGGTGGCCTTGCCGACCCCGTACATCTGTTCCATCTGTGCTTCCGACGGGAGAGTCTCGCCAACCTGGTACCGGCCCCGTTTGATGTCGGCGGCGACCTTTTCAGCAACCTGGGTGGCCATGGTCGGACGGCGCTGGATGTGCTCGCGTGCTGACATGAGCTGGTGGCGTCTCTCTCTGAGGGATGGGCAGGTCATCGGGGGTATCAGGGGGGCGGGTCGGTCGTGCCGGGTCGGTTGTCAGTGGGCCGTGATAGTTGTCAGTGGGTTGCAATGTAGGCAGTCAAAGGCAGTCATCCACTCATGAGAATAAGTGGTTGACCCCTCCGCGTATAGCGGGTCACGATGATCCCCCAACTCATTCGAATGAGTGGATGAGTTGCTGACTGTGAGGTGAGGTGAAGTCCTGTGCAGAACAAGCCTGTAGACGTCGGCCGACTGGGGTCCATCCGCTGCGTGGTCCCGCCCGAGCTGCGTACCGGTCCGGACGGACGGGTGCGTCAGGACCGTGACGGCAACGCGCAATGGATCACGGGTCTGTCGGTACGGCAGGCGGAAGGGCGCCGTGCCGACGTGATTGAGGTGGTCACCTCCGACCAGCCGCAGGGCATCACGGAAGGCTCCGAAGTCAGGATCGAGAACCTGTGGGCTAATGACTGGGCGGTGGAGGGCCGTACCGGTACGTCCTACCGCGCGGACGGCATCATGCCTGTGGCCTCGACGTCCGGCGCCCCTTCGGCGGGTGGCGGTCAGAGCGCCGGCGGGCGCGGCAAGTCGGGTGATGCCTGATGAAGCGCCATCGGATGGAACGCTACTTCTGGCACCTGTCCGGGCCACAGGCTGACGGCCTGGCCTGCGTGCTCTGCGGCGCCAACTACCTGAAAATGCGGATTCCCTCGGTTGAGGTCGGCAAGGTCCCCGACACGGAAGCACCCGTCTACGCCTGCGCTGACCCGTGCGCGGAGAAGATCGCTGCGGCGGCCGATCAGATGGCCCGTGAGATGCGGGAGGCTGCCGCAGAGGTGGGGTCGGGTTGGGATGCCGACTCGGACGACGATGACGGCTATCTGGGGGCGGACGGTCACTTCGGTCATCTCCTGCGGGACCTGCGGGCGCTGTCCGGCGCGGAAGCGCTGTTGGCGGTCACCGACGACATGCCGTCCATCCGCTACCTGCTGGGGCTGACCTACCGACACGCTGAAGCGGCCATGACTCGGGCCAAGTCGCTCCTGGAGCGCACGGCGGACGGTGACGGCTGATGCCCGGTCCCTTGATCATCTGGGTACTGACGGCGCTGATCGTCGTGGCGGCTCTGACACGGAACTGGTGGGAGCCGCGTTTGGCCGCTCAGGGAGTCCGTCCTCGGTCGTGGCCGTGGCGATGGTGGCTGGTCGGCTACCCGCAGACGGTGGCGCGGGTCTGGTGGACCTGGCGGCGCCTGTCCTACCTGAACGGCCTGTCGGTGAGCATGACCCCCGACCGACAGGTCATCGGGCGCAACCTGGTGGTGCAGGGAACGGCGCTCAAACCGAGACCTCCTCGACGGGCGTGGCCCATGCCAACCCGGACAGGCCTGACGCTGCGGGTGATCCTTCACCCCGGGCAGACCCCGGCGCCGTACTTCGCGGCGGCGCAAGCGATGGAACACGCTTGGCGGGTCCACGGAGTTCGGGTCCGCTCCCCCCGCCGGGGTCAGGTCCTCATCACGGTCACGGCGGCCGATCCGCTCACGGGTAGGGCGCCTGTCCCCAAGCCACTGCGCCCGGAGCTGCTCACGGCCCTCGTCGGCCGGACTGAGGAGGGTGAGCCCTGGGTGATCAGCCTCCGAAAGATTCCGCACTGGCTGATCACGGGCGCCACGCAATCCGGGAAGTCGTCCCTCCTGGCGGCGCTGGTCAAGGAACTCGCCCCTCAGCCGGTGGCCCTGGTCGGAATCGACTGCAAGGGCGGGATGGAACTGGGCCTGTTCGGCGGCCGGCTGTCGGCGCTGGCCGTCGACCGGAGAGAAGCGGTCGGCCTGCTGGCCGGGGTGGTCGCAGAGATCCAGTTCCGGATGGGTGTCTGCCGGGCGGCGGGCAAGCGGTCCATCTGGCACCTGCCGGAAGACATCCGGCCGGTCCCCCTGGTCGTGATCGTGGATGAGCTGGCGGAGCTGTACCTGACCGACGGTTCACGGGAGTCCAAGGAAGAGGCGGAGCAGTGCGGAACGCTGCTCCTGCGCGTCGCCCAGCTCGGTGCGGCGCTCGGCGTTCACCTGGTCGTCGCCGGCCAACGCGTCGGCTCTGACATCGGCGTACGGGTCACTGCCCTGCGCGCGCAGCTCGGCGGACGCGTCGCCCACCGCTCGCACGACGAAGCCTCGGCCGAAATGACGCTCGGCGATATCAACCCCGATGCCGTGGTCACCGCGCAATCGATCACCGAAGACGAACAGGGCGTCGCCGTGGTCGCCATGAGCGGCCAATGGGTCCGCGCCCGGTCCCACCTGATCACGGTGGCGGACGCTGCGCAGATCTCCGGGACTGAGCCTCCGGCTAATCCCTTCCTGATTCAGTCGGATCCCGTCGAATTCACGAAAGGAGGTACTGCCGCGTGAGCAGAGGAACGCTCTACGTCATCGACAGCATGCTGTTCCTGTACGCATTCATGATCGCCCGGTCCCGGGAAGTCCCGATCCATCAGGTGATCCTGATATGCCTGGCCGGATTCCTGCTGGCCATGACCCCCCTCGGCTATCCGGTGTGGGCCCTGTTCCTGGTCATCGGAAACGGCCTCTTCGGATAACGCAAAAACCCGGCGAGACCTGCCAGCCGGCGCACTCGCCACATTCCACAAAGGAGAAAACAGAAATGAAGTCTCAGCTCCTCGCCCGTACCGCTGCCGTCGCCGCTCTCGGCCTGACCCTGGTCACCGGCGCCACGATCAACGCCACGCACGCGAACGCCTACGACAAGGACTGGACCAAGATTTCCTGCAAGGCGGTCAAGGTCCACAAACAGCCCAAGAAGACGTCCACAGTGGTCGGCATCGCCTACAAGGGCGACAAGATGCTCTACGACCAGTGGGCTTACAAGAAGAGCGAAAAGCAGTGGTACACACGCGGGAAGATCACACGCAAGAGCGACGGTGCCAAGATCTACGGATACGCCATCTGGAACTGTGCGAACCCGTACGGGACCAACCCGGCGCCGACCCCCCGCATTCCGAAGACGAAGTGAGTCGGGGCCCACTCCCCGCCATTTTCTGAAAGAGAGCTGACCCGATGAATCCCGCGCCTATCCCTCGCGAAAGGGGGCCTCCGATGTCCACTGACACCGAAAAGGCGCAGCGCTCAGGCCTTCATCAGGCTGAGCGTCTGCGCCTTCTCTCGTCCACCGAACGGGACCTAATCCGGCTCGCCAACGAACCCGGATTCCGTCGCTGGCTCGAACAAATCAAATCCATAGGCGGCTGCGCCCACCCGATCTACCTCGCCGGCCGCACCACAACCCGCGACGCCATCACAGGTGAGGTGCTGAGGCACTACGACACCAGCGAGGAACCCGGCGGACGCATGCCCCTGCGCTGCCGCAACCGCCGGGAGACACGCTGTGAGCCGTGCTCCCGACTCCACTCCGGCGACACCTTCCACCTGGTCCGCTCCGGTCTCCTCGGCGGCAAAGGCGTCTCTGAACGCGTCCAGCTCCACCCCCGGCTGTTCGTCACCCTCACGGCTCCGTCGTTCGGTGCAGTACACCGTGCAAGCGGCCCTGAGGGAGCCGTGTGCCGCCCTCGACGTGACGGCGGCTCCTGCGAACACGGACGGCCTCTCAGTTGCGGCCTGACGCACGCGGACACCGACCCTGCCATCGGCCAACCCCTGTGCCCGGACTGCTACGACTACGTAGGGCATGCCCTGTGGCACGCAAGTGCCGGCTCACTGTGGAACCGGTTCTGCCACACCCTCAGGCGACACCTGGCCACGGCGGCAGGCATCACACAGACACGCCTCCGCGAACACCTGACCCTGTCCTTCGCCAAGGTCGCTGAGTATCAGAAGCGCGGGGCCGTGCACTTCCATGCCGTCGTTCGCCTCGACGGACCGGACGGACCCTCCTCGCCTCCGCCGATCTGGGCCACGTCTGACATGCTGGCCGGCGCCGTCCGCTCCGCCGCAACTGCGGTAGAAGTGCACACTCCCTATTCCCCGGCAACCGGGGAACGCGTCATCCGCTGGGGCGAACAGCTCGACGTCCACCCCATCCGGTCCGAAGCTTTCGGGGGCTCAACAGCCGTCACCGACAACGCCGTTGCTGCCTACGTATCCAAATACGTTTCCAAGAGCGTCGGCGAATCCGGTGGCCTCGACTACCGGATAACCACCTACGACGGCATTGAACTAGCACCAGTCACGCCCCATTTCCGGGCACTGATGTCTGTCTGCTGGCGCCTGGGTGGCCTCCCCGAACTGAGCGACCTGAACCTACGGGCATGGACTCACACCCTCGGCTTTCGCGGACACGTACTCACCAAGTCTCGCCAATACTCAACAACTTACGGAGAATTGCGCGCCGCGCGAGTCGAACACCGCCAAGACAGTGACTCCACCCTCGACATTGAAACGGCGGTCACTGATTCAGCCTGGCGGTATGTCGGCTCCGGTCACTCTCAAGCGGAGTTCGAAATCGCCGCAGGTATCGCCGAAGATCTAGCTGCACTCCGAGAGATAAGGAGAGAGATTAGGCAAGAACGGAGGAGCGGCCATTAGCGAGATAATCGGAGACTTCTCCCCTGGATTTGAGCACGGACCCCACGCCCCTTTCTCTTCGGGTTGGCACGTCACCTCTAGCAATTGGGGCACTCTCCATAGAGTATCGAAAATCCTGGGAGGGTCGGCATCACAAGAATCCAATCAAAATCGATGGTCACTCGATACTGCGGATTCAAGGGTATCCATCATAATTGAGCCCACAGATCACGCCGAGATCGAATTTCGACTTCCAAGCGATAGCAATCTCGGAGTGTTTAGACTTGTCTGCAAGTCTCAAATTCTCACATCAACACTCCGCAATGAATACAGGACCCTACCCTCAGGGATCATCCATACGCTCGATTTGCTCGCCCTTCAAGTCGAGACAAGCAACGGATCAGCAATTACCTTCATGAGGCCACACATCAAAAGACTTAACCAATAAAAGAGCCCCTCCGAGATATCAACTCCGGAGGGGCTCTTTTCGTTGCCTATCCCGCAAGCTCGTAGACATTCCTTCCGGTTATCTTCACCCGATCCCTGGATCTCCCCGGGAACAATTTCACATGCACTTCAAATTCGTGCAGGATCTCTCGCCGCTCTGCATCATCCTTGGCCTTCCTCCATTTGTCGGCCACGGTTTCACCTGTAGGGACGAACGTCATCCGTCCCGGCGTCTCCTTGCGCTTCTTCAGGTCGGAAAGCTTCTCCCCCATGCGCTTGTACTCCTGGCGGTACCACTCCTGATCGTCCGGTGCGTCATACAGTCCCGCCTTTCGGTCTTCTCGCAGTCTTGCCCGACTGGCCTCAAGCTCGGATATCTGCGCCGCATAGTTGGTTCCTGGAATGAACTTCTTCTCCAGAACCTGACCTGATCCATACTCGGTCAGGAACCATTCGGCCACTATGCCATTCAGCGTCTCCGTCTTCATGTTCGGGGCGGGCTTGCACTTCTGAGAGCCTGGCAGTCCCATCACCCTGGCTTTACAGATATATTTTCCCTCACCGCCGATCTTGAGACGCTCCGAACAGTTGCCGCAATAGGCGACAGAGATAAGCATCTTGGTTCCCTGCGCTGCGCGCCCATAGAGAGCACCAGCCTTCTTTCCCTGCTTCGGCGTCGCCTTCTTTATCAAGGCGTCCCGAGTAGCTCGATCCCACAATGGCGGGGCAACTCGAACAGGCTCCCCGTCCTTACCCAGGAACGGCTTTCCGTTGTGCATGAGATAACCCAGAGCAGCCTCACTCCAGAGAATCCCCCTGAGCGTCATGTAGGTCCAGGGAGATCCCTTGGGCTCTCGACCAGACATAACCGCTAGAAGATCATGCGGGGTGAGAACTCCTTCCCTTGTGAGCCGGGAACACTCAGTTGAGATCGTGACGTTGCCTGTTGTGTCGGCAAGGATTCGGCGAGCGACGTTACGTATGTTCTTCGATGCCTCAGGGTGAAGGCAGATCTTGTCCACCTTCCCATTCGGCAGACGCGCGTACATGTAGCCATAGGTGAGCTTGTTACTTGGCTCTCCCGCGTTCCTCGCGCGCGCCGTCTCATCCTGAACGCGCCTCTTCGTAGACCTGTGTTCAAGCTGGGCCCCAAGGGCTTTGATGAGTAGCTCCGACTCCTGGTTCGGGTCGTTCAGGTCCCAGACGCCGGCATGGTCCGCCGTGACAAGGGTCTGTCCCTTCTCGTGGATCGTGTACGCCGTGTTGAGGACGTCTCGTACGTTACGGCCGATCCGGTCGACTGCGGCTCCTGCAATGCCGTCGTAAGGTCCGTTCTCGCCTCGAAGCCAGGGGCCCAACTTGGGCCGCTTAAACGGATCCGTTGCGCCGGACACTTCCCAGTCGTCGGCCCAACCAATGATGTGCGCCCCTACTTCAGCGGAAGCCTTGATGACCTGCTCGGCCTGCTTCTCCGGGCTGTGCGTGGTGTCGGACTTGCGTGACAGACGTCGGACACCCAACAGGCATTTACCGCACCCGTCATACTCGGTTACCTCTGCCTGGTGCATAACTCCCATGGTCCCGGAACCTCCATAAGGCGCGCACTACCTTTTCGGTTGGTTCCCGGTGCCGATCCACGGCCATCTGCGGTCCAACAGGGAGTCGTTCCTGTGGGGTTACGGCCACTATCTGATCTTCGCGTCGGCGGCCTCGATCGGCGCGGGCATCGAGGTGGCCGTCGAGGAAGCGGTCGGCAAGGCGCACATCTCCACGACGGCCGCGTCGGCGGCCGTGACCGTGCCGACCGCGCTGTACCTGCTGACCGTGTGGGCGCTGCACTCGCGGCACTTCAAGGTGGGCCTCGCCCAGCAGCTGGTGCTGCCGGTGACGGCGCTGCTGGTGGTCTGCTGCACGTTCCTGGGCGACTGGGCGGTGCCGGCGGCGGGCATCGTGTCGGCGCTGGCGGTGGCGGCCGGGACGGCCCTGACGGCGCGCACGGCCGGTCGCGAGCGCCCCGCGGAAGCCACCGCGGCCACTTCCTGACGGGTCCGGAGCCGCGCTGGGCTGGGCTGGGCCAGACTGGCCGTCATGACAGTTGACGCATTGACGGACGTGGCCGGGCTGCGGGTGGGACATGCCACCTGTACCGGCGGCGGCCGGCTCACCGGCACCACGGTCGTCCTCGCTCCCGAGGGCGGCGCGGTCGCCGCCGTGGATGTGCGCGGTGGCGGTCCGGGGACGAAGGAGACCGACGCGCTCGATCCGCGCAACGTGGTGCAGCGGGTGGAGGCGGTCGTGCTGACCGGTGGCAGCGCGTACGGGCTCGACGCGGCGTCCGGGGTGATGGCCTGGCTGGAGGAGCAGGGGCGCGGGGTGCGGGTGGGGGCGGATCCGGCGCATGTGGTGCCGGTGGTGCCCGCCGCCTGCGTCTTCGACCTGGGGCGGGGCGGGGACTTCCGGGCCCGGCCGGACGCGGCGACGGGGCGGGCGGCGGTGGAGGCGGCCGCGGCGAGCGAGCCGGGCGCCCCGGTGCCGGAGGGGTGCGTCGGTGCCGGTACGGGCGCCGTGGCCGGGGCGGTGAAGGGCGGGGTGGGCAGCGCGAGCACCGTGCTGGACTCGGGGATCACGGTCGCCGCCCTGGTCGTGGCCAACGCCGCCGGCGCGGTGCTGGATCCCGAAACGGGCGTGCTGTACGGGGAGTTGTTCCAGGGGCGCGTGGAGTATCCCGAGGGGCGGGTGCACGAGGCCGCGCGCCGGCGGCTCGCCGAGAGCGCCGCCAGGAACGGGCTGCCGCCGCTCAACACCACGCTTGCGGTGGTCGCGACCGATGCCGAACTGTCCAAGGCGCAGGCGCAGAAGCTCGCCGGGACTGCTCACGACGGAATCGCGCGGGCCGTGCGGCCGGTGCACCTGCTGCACGACGGGGACACCGTGTTCGCGCTGGCGACGGGGGCCCGCCCGCTCGACGCGAGTCCGTTCGCGTTCAACGAGATCCTCGCGGCCGGCGCGGATCTGGTGACCCGCGCGATCGTGCGGGCCGTGCGGGCCGCCGAGCCGGTCGACGGACCTGGCGGGGTGTGGCCCTCGTACGAGGAGCTGTACGGGGCGCGCTGACGGCGGTGCGGGCAGCGGGGGCGGCGAGGGCGGCCGGGCGTTCTTCGCGGCCGACCGGAACCTTGCGCGTTCCTGTCGATTGTCCTGGTTCTGTCACGTGATGGCGTTCGCGGGCGCCGGAGGGAACCCCGAGGGGGGCCTCCGGCCTCTTTCTCCACGCACTGGAGCGGATCACGCACATCACAAGAACTCACACGAACCTGGAGCAGCCCGTGACATCGCCGGACATTGCAGCGCGGCGCGCACTGGGGGCCTGTGCCGCCCTGATGGTCGGCGCCCTCACCCTCACCGCCTGCGGCGGCAACGCCAACGCCGACGACAAGACCGGCGGCGCCAAGGGCGGGCAGGACAGCGCCGCCAGGACGTCGACCGCGAAGATAGTGATCTCGGCGAAGGACGGTTCGACCGGCGCGTCCATCAACACGACCGGCGTGCAGGTCAGCGGCGGGAAGCTGACCGGCGTCAAGATGACCGTGGCGGGGTCGGGGCAGGCCGTGGCCGGCACCCTCTCGGCGGACGCCAGCGTGTGGAAGCCGAAGGAACAGCTGGAGCGGGGCACGAAGTACGAGATATCGGCGACCGCGAAGGACTCCAAGGGGCTCACGGCGGCGGCCAACTCCATCTTCACCACCGTCAACTCGGCCAACAGCTACATCGGCACGTACACACCGGACAACGGGACGACGGTCGGCGTGGGGATGCCGGTGTCGTTCAACTTCGACAAGGTCATCACGGACAAGAAGGCCGTGCAGTCCCACATCACGGTCACGTCCAGCAGCGGCCAGCAGGTGGTGGGGCACTGGTTCGGGGCGCAGCGGCTGGACTTCCGGCCGCAGGACTACTGGAAGGCCGGCTCCGAGGTCACGATGAAGATCGACCTGGACGGGGTCGAGGGCGCGAACGGCGTCTACGGGGTGCAGAAGAAGACGGTGACCTTCACCGTCGGACGTTCGCAGGTCTCCACGGTGGACGCGAACACGCAGACCATGACGGTGGTGCGGGACGGCAAGGTCCTCAAGTCGGTGCCGGTGTCGACGGGCAGCCCTGAGCACACGACGTACAACGGGCAGATGGTGATCTCCGAGAAGTTCGTCCAGACCCGGATGAACAGCCAGACGGTCGGCCTGGGCGGGGAGTACGACATCCCGGACGTGCCGCACGCCATGCGACTGACGACGTCGGGGACGTTCATCCACGGCAACTACTGGTACAACAAGTCCAACCCGCCCTTCGGGCAGCAGGGCACCAGCCACGGCTGTGTGGGGCTCGCGGACGTGCAGGGCGCGCAGGGCGACACGACGGCCAAGTGGTTCTACGACAACTCGCTCGTCGGGGACGTCGTGATCGTGAAGAACTCCCCCGACAAGACCGTGCAGCCGGACAACGGGCTCAACGGGTGGAACCTGTCGTGGAGCGACTGGACCGCCGGAAGCGCCGTCTGACCGGCACCTTTTGACGGATCGTCGGGCCGCGCGGGAACTTTTCGCGCGGCCCGCGAGTTTTCCCGGCGTACGTTTTCTCGGTTCCCGGACATGATGTCCGACCGAGGGGCTACGGTATGCACCCACAAGGTGACATGCAGCAACGCCGGGAGAAACCTTGAGCGTTCCGTACGAGACGGCAGCGTACGAACCAGCCGAGTCGCCCGAGTCTCCGGAGGAGCACCTCGCGCGGCTCCTCGGCCGTGCCCTGAACTCCTTCGAGCTGCCCGACGAGGCCATAAGGCAGCTCGACTGCGCGCTGGCGCACGACAGTTCGCTGCACTCCGCGCACCACAGCGCGGGGCTGCACCGCGAGACGTACCGGCACACCTGGCTGCTGGCCGACGGTTCGGCGGTCACGCTGTGGGAGCTCGTGCACAACACGGTGCCGGGCAGCGACCCGCAGCACGAGGTGTACGTCGACGAGGAGGAGCTGCGGGCCGCGACCGCGCGGCTGCCGCTGCCGCCGGACACCCCGGACTTCGAGCTGCCGGTGCTGGTGACGCTGGCGCCGGTCCCGGAGCCCCGGCACGTCTACGTGCCGGACGACTCGGCGGACCACGCGCGCCGGCTGCTGCGCCGCGCGGAGAACCCCGACCGGCCGGGCGCGGAGACGGCCCGGATGCTGACGGCGGCGTTCGCGCACCAGATCACCCAGGCGTTCGGGCGGCCGGCACGGGTGGGGCGGTCGGGACTGGGTTTCTCGCTCTACGAGCACGCGTTCCTGCTGCGGGACGGCCGGGAGCTGTCCCTGTGGGAGGTCGAGCACACGGCGACGCCGGACGGCCGGCACATGTGCGAGGTGTACCCGTCGGAGCACGCGGCCAGGGACGCGATGGAGCGGCGGGCGGCGCGCTAGGGCCGGCTGCAGGGCCCGCGGTGCGCCGTCCTCAGTGACCGCGGCGGCCCGAGCGGCCGCCGAGTCTGCGGACCAGGCCGGCGAAGGCGTCCTGTTCGGCGGGGGTCAGTTCGACGGTCTCGCGTGACGGAGCGGGTTTCAGCTGGTGCGGGAAGGCGGGGAGGGCGGCGCGTGCCGCGTGCCAGGCGAGGGCCTCGCGGCGGTTGCGGCGCAGCAGGCGCGTCACGACGACCGCCCAGGCGACGGTCGCCAGGGTGAGCGCGGCCATGCCGATCAGCTGGAGGGTCGAGACGTGCGCGGGCATAGGCCCCAGTACACACCACGGTCCGGGACTTTGGTCCCGGACCGTGACGTATCTCGCAGGTGCCGTGAACAACTCACAGCGAATCAAAGGGACAAGAGGGGCGTCGGGGCTCAGGCCGCGACCGGCTGCTTGGCCTCCTTCGCGGTGGCGGCCGGGCCGGCGGCGGAGCCGTTCGCGGGGGTCTGCGGGGCCGGCTTGCGCAGGCCCTTCAGGAGGACGACCAGGGCCGTGGTGACACAGACACCGGCGGCGATGGCGATCAGGTAGAGGAACGGGTTGCCGATCAGCGGGACCACGAAGATGCCGCCGTGCGGGGCGCGCAGGGTGGCGCCGAAGGCCATCGACAGGGCGCCGGTGATGGCACCGCCGACCATCGAGGACGGGATGACGCGCAGCGGGTCGGCGGCCGCGAACGGGATCGCGCCCTCGGAGATGAAGGAGGCGCCCAGCACCCAGGCGGCCTTGCCGTTCTCGCGCTCGGTCTCGGTGAAGAGCTTGCCGCGCACGGTGGTGGCCAGGGCCATCGCCAGCGGCGGGACCATGCCGGCCGCCATGACCGCCGCCATGATCTTCATCGCGGAGTCACTGGGGTTGGAGACCGCGATACCGGCGGTGGCGAAGGTGTACGCGACCTTGTTGACGGGGCCGCCGAGGTCGAAGCACATCATCAGGCCGAGCAGGGCGCCGAGCAGGACGGCGTTGGAGCCGGAGAGGCCGTTCAGCCAGTCGGTCATGCCCTTCTGGGCGGAGGCGATGGGCTTGCCGATCACGACGAACATCAGGAACCCGACGATCGCCGAGGAGATCAGCGGGATCACCACGACCGGCATGATGCCGCGCACCGCCGCGGGGATCTTGACCTTCTGGATCGCCATCACCACGCCACCGGCGATCAGACCGGCGGCCAGACCGCCGAGGAAGCCGGCGTTGATGGTGGAGGCGATCATGCCGCCGACGAAACCGGGGACCAGGCCCGGCCGGTCGGCCATGCCGTAGGCGATGTAGCCGGCCAGGACGGGGACGAGGAAGCCGAAGGAGACGACACCGATCTGGAAGAGCAGCGCGGCCCAGCTGTCGCCCTGGGTCCACACGAAGTGGTCCATGACCGACGGCGCCTTGTTGATCGTGTAGCCGCCGATCGCGAAGCCGAGGGCGATCAGCAGACCGCCGGCCGCGACGAACGGGACCATGTAGCTCACGCCGGACATCAGCCACTTGCGCAGCTTGGTGCCGTAGCCCTCGCCCGCCTCCCCGGCGCGTTCGACCGGCGTGGAGGGCGCGGAGCCGGAGGTGACCTCACCGCGGGCCGCCTTCGCCCGGACCTCGCCGATCAGTTCGGCGGGGCGGTTGATGCCCGCCTTCACGCCGACGTCGACGGTGGGCTTGCCGGCGAAGCGGTCCTTTTCACGGACGGGCACGTCGTGGGCGAAGATCACGCCGTCCGCCGCCGCGATGACGTCCGGGTCGAGCCGGGTGAAGCCGGCCGAGCCCTGCGTCTCGACGACGAGCTCGACGCCCGCCTCACGGCCCGCGTTCTCCAGGGACTCGGCCGCCATGTAGGTGTGGGCGATGCCGGTGGGGCAGGAGGTGACGGCGACGATACGGAAGGGACGCTCACCCGCGTCCGAAGCCGTGCCCGTACCGCTACCCGTGCTCGTACCCGTGCTCGTGCTGACCGCTGCGGTGCCGGCGGAGGCCGCCGCCGGCGCCGCAGCGGTGTTCTGGGCGGCGCCCGCCGCCTCCGTGCCCGGCGCGGGCGCGGGCGTCTCGTCGCCGCGGATCAGGGCCGCCGCGGTCGCCGCGTCGCCCACCGACCGCAGCGCGTCCGTGAACTCGCTGTTCATCAGCTGGCGGGCCAGCGAGGAGAGGATCGTGAGGTGGGCGTCGTCGGCGCCCGCGGGGGCCGCGATCAGGAAGATCAGGTCTGCGGGTCCGTCGGCGGCGCCGAAGTCGATGCCGGCGGCGCTGCGCCCGAAGGCGAGCGTCGGCTCGGTGACGTGGGCGCTGCGGCAGTGCGGGATGCCGATGCCGCCGTCGAGGCCGGTGGGCATCTGGGCCTCGCGGGCGGCCACGT
This sequence comes from Streptomyces sp. NPDC058464, assembly GCF_042721035.1. Taxonomy (NCBI): domain Bacteria; kingdom Bacillati; phylum Actinomycetota; class Actinomycetes; order Kitasatosporales; family Streptomycetaceae; genus Streptomyces; species Streptomyces sp. NPDC058464. The sequence goes on along the minus strand of NZ_JBHXMA010000016.1, from coordinate 161,473 downwards.
CGGCGAGGAAGCCCTGCAGGTCGGTCACCCGGCCCAGGCTCACCATGCGCTCGGCGAGGGCGCGCGCCGCCGCTTCTTTGGAGTCGGCGGACAGGTCGAGATCGACCAGGTCCGCGGTGATCATGTCGCTCATCGCGGGCTCCTATGCACGCGTATCGCCCGGGGTGTGGGGTGGGCGGGTTCTTCGGGGACGGGGGTGCCGTGGGGGGCGGGGTGGGAGGCGGGGCCGGGGAAGCCCCGCCTCCCGGGCACGGCGGGGCGGCTCAGGGTGCCCCGACGGCCCGTCGGCGCGGCGAGTAACGAGACGCCTCGCCGCTCCTGGGCCGGTTGTCGGCGGGCGGCGCCGGGGAGGAGCGCGGCCCGGTGAGCGGTCGTACGAACGTTCATGACACCGGCTCCGTCAGTTCGCGGTCGACGGGGACGCGGTCGGTGACGGTCACCGCGGACGGGTCCAGGTCGGCCGGGGTGGGCATCACGCTGCCGGGCAGCTGGACGGCGGCGGCGCCGTGGGCGACGGCGGAGGCGAGGGCCTTCGGGCCGCTGCCGCCGGCGATGAGGAAACCGGCGAGGGAGGAGTCACCGGCGCCGACGTTGCTGCGGACGGTGTCCACGCGGGCGCTCGCGAACCAGGCGCCCGAGTCGTCCACGAGCAGCTGGCCGTCGGCGCCCAGGCTGGCGAGGACGGCGTGGGCGCCCATGCCGCGCAGCTCCTCGGCCGCCTTGAGCGCGTCGCCCACGGTCGTCAGGGGGCGCCCGACGGCCTCCGCGAGCTCCTCGGCGTTCGGCTTCACCACGTCGGGCTGCTCGCGCAGCGCTTCGAGCAGCGCGCGCCCCGAGGTGTCCAGCGCGATGCGCGCGCCCCCGGCGTGCGCCCGGGCGACGACCTCGGCGTACCAGGAGGGTGCGAGCCCGCGCGGCAGGCTGCCGCAGCAGGCGATCCAGTCGGCGTCGCGCGACTGCTCGCGCACGGTCTCCAGGAGGAGTTCCTGCTCCTCCGCCGAGAGTTCCGGGCCCGGTGCGTTGATCTTGGTGAGCACCCCGTCGGACTCCGCGAGCGCGATGTTGGAACGGGTGGCTCCGGCGACCGGGACCGGCGCGACCTCGATGCCCTGCGCGTCGAGCAGGTCGGCGACGAGCGCGCCCGGCGCTCCGCCCAGGGGCAGGACGGCGACGGTACGACGGCCGGCGGCCGCCACGGCACGCGAGACGTTGACACCCTTGCCGCCGGGGTCCATGCGCTCGCCGGAGGCGCGGATGACCTCGCCGCGCTCCAGGGCGGGGACCTCGTAGGTCCGGTCGAGGGAGGGGTTGGGGGTGACGGTGAGGATCATGCCCGTACCGAACGTGGCGCTCGCGGTGCTCGTCGCGCTCGTCGTGCTCGTCGCGCTCGTGTTGCTCATGCTCGTACTACTTCCGTGCCGCCGCGCTCGATGGCGGCGGCGTCCTCGGGGCTCAGCCCGCTGTCGGTGATCAGCAGGTCCACGTCGCCCATGTCGCCGAAGCGGGCGAAGTGCTCCTGGCCGTGCTTGGCGGAGTCGGCGAGCAGGACCACCCGGCGGGCCGCGGCGACGGCCGCCCGTTTGACCGCGGCCTCGGCGAGGTCGGGGGTGGTCAGGCCCTGGTCGGCGGAGAAGCCGTTGGCGGCGACGAAGAGGACGTCGGCCCGGATCTCGCTGTACGCGCGCAGCGCCCAGGCGTCCACGGCGGCGCGGGTACGGTGCCGTACGCGCCCCCCGACCAGGTGGAGCTGGATGCCCGGGTGGTCGGCGAGGCGGGCCGCGATGGGCAGGCTGTGGGTGACGACGGTGAGGGACGCCTCCAGCGGGATGGCCGCGGCGAGGCGGGCGACCGTGGAACCGGCGTCGAGGATCAGGGTGCCCTCGGTCGGCAGTTCCGGGACGGCGGCCTTGGCGATGCGGTCCTTCTCGTCGGCCGAGGTGGACTCGCGTTCGGCGAGGTCCGGTTCGAAGTCGAGGCGCCCGGCCGGGATCGCGCCGCCGTGCACCCGACGGACGAGGCCGGCCCGGTCGAGGGCCTTCAGGTCGCGGCGGATCGTCTCCTGCGTGACCTGGAACTCCTCGGCGAGCGACACGACGTCCACCCGGCCGCCGTCACGGGCGAGCCGGAGGATCTCCTGCTGCCGCTCCGGTGCGTACATGCCCCTGTGCCTCCGCTCCAAGATACGTCCGGCTGATGTCCGGTTCCTGTCCGACCCATGTCCGACTGCGTCTGACTGATGCCCGAACTTGTGGTTTCGCGAGGAGGCTACGCCGGGATTTCCGGAAAGTAAACAGGTTCGGGCCACAAACGGACATGATCGGGCTTTCGGCCTGTTCGGGGCACCTCCGCGGTGCCCGTGCGGCCCATGCGGAAGGGCCCGGCGCCTTCCGGCGCCGGGCCCTTCGACCGCTGACGGTCAGTGGACGAGTGCGGGCTCCTCCTCCGGCACGGACAGCGGTGCCTCCGCGCCGCCCGCCTCCGCGCCGCCCGCCTCCAGGTGCTGCGCCGGGCGCTTCGGCAGGGCCGACATCAGGAGGAAGATCACGGCCATCACCGCGGCCACCCAGAGCAGGGCGTGCTGGAAGCCGTTCACGAAGGCCGGGCCGATCCGGGACGCGGTCGTCCGGTCGTCGACGACACCGTAGAAGACCACCGAGACCAGGCCGAGGCCGAGCGCGTTGCCCATCTGCTGCACGGTGTTGATCAGACCGGAGGCGGAACCGGCGTGCTCGCGCGGCACCTCCGAGAGCACCGCGTCCGTCAGCGGGGCGACGATCAGGCCCATGCCCGCACCCATCACGACCAGCGGCAGGGCCATCTGCCAGGAGGCGATGGCGAGGCCGTAGCGGTCCGACTCCCAGATGTAGATCAGGACGCCGAGGCCCATCAGCAGGGCACCGGCCTGGAGCACCTTGCGGCCGAAGCGCGGGACCAGCTTCTGCACGGACATACCGGCCGCGACGGAGACGGAGATCGAGAACGGCACCCCGGTCAGGCCGGCGTGCAGCGGGGTCCAGCCGAGGCCGACCTGCATGTACAGCGTCCAGACCAGGAAGAAGATGCCGAGCGCCACGCCGAAGACGGTCTGCACGGCGATACCGGCGGCGAAGCTCTTCACGGCGAAGAGGGAGGGCTCGATGAGGGGTGAGCCGTCGCGGGCGGCCTTGCGGCGTTCGTAGGCGACGAGTACGGCGAGGACGACGAGGGAGCCGGCCATCGACGCGTACCCCCACAGCGGCCAGCCCAGCTCGCGGCCGCGGGTCAGCGGGTAGAGCAGCATCAGCAGGCCGAGGGTGACCAGGGTGACGCCGACGAGGTCGAGCCGCAGCGCGTGCGGGGCCTTGGATTCGCTGATGTAACGGCGGCCGAGGAGGAGGGCGGCGATGCCGACCGGGAGGTTGATCAGGAAGATCGGGCGCCATTCGAGGCCGAGGAGGTTCCACTCGGTGAGGAGGGCGCCGAGCAGCGGGCCGGAGACCGCGCCCAGGCCGACGATCGCGCCGAACATGCCGAAGACCTTGCCGCGTTCGTGCGCCGGGAAGGTGGCGTGCACGATCGAAAGGACCTGCGGGACCATCATCGCGGCCATGCCGCCCTGCAGGATGCGGGAGGCGACCAGCATCTCCGGGTTGGCTGCGAAGCCGCACAGGGCCGAGGCGAGGGTGAAGCCCGCGACACCGATCAGGAACAGTCGCTTGCGACCGTGAATATCACCGAGGCGGCCGCCGGTGATCAGGCCGGCGGCGAATGCCAGGGCGTAGCCGGCGGTTATCCACTGGATCTGACTGAAGGAGGCGCCGGCGTCCCGCTGGATGGAGGGGATGGCGATGTTGACGATCGTTACGTCGACCAGGTCCATGAAGGCCGCGGTCATGACGATGGCCAGGGCCAGCCATCGGGTTCGGTCGGGCGGGGAGGCGGGGAGCGGCGTGGGGGTGGAGGTGGTGTGCCGGGTGGCGGTGGTCCGTGGCTGGTCGCGCAGTTCCCCGCGCCCCTGAGGGGCGCTCATCTCGCTGGAGGTCATAGGGCTAACCTAAGGAAGCATTAGGCCAGATCCTGTCCTAGAGGTACGGCATCCTCGGACGCATGACGACAGACACTCCGGCTCGGCTGCTTCAGCTTCTGTCTCTTCTTCAGACGCCCCGCGAATGGCCCGGTGGTGAGCTCGCCGACCGGCTCCAGGTGTCCCGGCGTACCGTGCGGCGCGATATCGACCGGCTGCGGGAGCTGGGGTATCCCGTGGAGGCCAGCAAGGGCTCCGACGGGGGGTACCGGCTGGTCGCCGGGAAGGCGATGCCGCCGCTGCTGCTCGACGACGAGGAGGCCGTCGCCATCGCGGTCGGGCTGCGGGCCGGGGCGGGGCATGCCCTGGCGGGGGTGGACGAGGCGTCGGTGCGGGCGCTGGCGAAGCTGGAGCAGGTGCTGCCGGCCCGGCTGCGGCACCGGGTGACCACCTTGCAGGCCGCGACCACGCCGCTGGCCAGTGGGGACGGGGCGAGTATCGCGCCCGAGACGCTGACCGTGATGGCGTCGGCGGTCGCGGGGCGGGAGCGGTTGCGATTCGCGTACCGGGCGGCGGACGGGAGCGAGACGCGGCGTCAGGCGGAGCCGTACCGGCTGGTGTCGACGGGGCGGCGGTGGTACCTCGTGGCGTACGACCTCGATCGCGACGACTGGCGGACGTTCCGGGTCGACCGGGTGAGCGAGCCGTTCGCCACCGGGGCGCGGTTCGCTCCGCGGGAGATGCCGACGGGGAGTGCGGCGGAGTACCTGCGGCGGTCCATCCAACGGCAGCAGGAGACATACGCGTTCGCTGTCGCGTTCGCCGGGACGGCGGCGGAGGTGGGGGCTCGGCTGCCGGGGTGGTTGGGGACGCCGGTGGAGGAGGAAGGGGAAGGGGAGGGGGGAGGGGGTGGAGGCGGGTGGTGTGTCGTCCGGGGGGAGACCGGGGATCCGGTGGAGTGGCTGGCGGTGCGGCTGGTGATGGTGGGGCGTGAGTTCGTGGTGCGGGAGCCTGCGGAACTGGTGGCGTGCGTGCGGGAGTTGGGGGGCCGGTTGAGCCGGGCCGGGGGTGGGTGAGGGGTGCGGGTGAGTGGGGGCTGGGGGGGCGGGACGCTTACCGGCGCTGGCCGGGTGCCTCCCCCAGCCTTCGGCCGGGGGGACCCCCAGCGCCCACCCGTGCCGCCCTGCGGCACGCCTGCCCGCAGCTATGTAGCTGACGCGACTGCAGCGCCCCGTCAGGGGCGCGGGGAACTGCGCGCTCAGCCCCCACCGGCCCGCAGCCGAGCGACCGGCCACCGCCGAGTGGCTACGGGCTCGGGAGCTCCCACGCGAACCCCCGCAGCGCCGCCAGGTTCTGCAGGGCCAAGGCCGCCGGGCCTTCCGGACCCGTGGGGGTGGCCGTGCCCGCCGCCCAGGACTCGACGGCCACGCGCACCGCCGCGCCGGCCACCGCCGCCGTGAAGCGGAGATGGGCAGGTGGGGCAACGTTGTCGATGGTGGTGGCCGTACGCTCCGCGAGGATCGAGGTCAGGAGGCGGTCGGAGGACTGGCAGACCTCCGCCCACACCTTGCGCAGGGCCGGGCTCGTGTCGGCCAGGTGGATCAGGGTGCGGACCCATTCCCAGGAGGCGGCGGAGACCCCTTCGCCGGGCGTCAGTGTGTGGCGGACGGCGTGTTCCAGGGCCTCGGGGACGGAGAGCGCCGCGGGGGCCGCCCGTACCGCCTCCGCCCAGCGCCGGGCGCCCGCCGCGTAGAGCGGGGCGACCGCCTCTTCCTTCGTGGCGAAGTAGCGGTAGAACGTGCGGGGGGCGATGCCCGCGGCCTGCGCGATGTCCTCGGCGCGTGTGGCCCGCAGGCCATGCCGTACGAAGAGGCCCGCGGCGGCCCGGGCTATCTCCATGCGGGTCTCCGCCTTGCGCCGTTCCATGAGGGAGAGGGGGGCGGGGTCCTGCGCGGGGGTGTTGCCGGTGGTGCTGGGGGTGCTCACCTCGGCAGGTTATGCCTCTGTGGCAGAATCTGCCATCCGGTGGTTCACCCCGTGGTTCAGGTACGGGGTGAACCACCGTCTCAGCATGCCCGGGGGCGCGGGAGCCCGGCAAACGCGGCCCGCCCCCGCCGTTCCCCGTGGAGAGCGGGAAGAGCGTGGCCGGCGCCGAGGGCGCGGACGGCGTGGCCGGCGCCGAGGGCGTGGAAAGAGTGGAGCCGGACTCCGGCGCCCGGGGGGGGATGGGCGCCGGAGTCCGGCTCTGGGAGAGTCCCGGCGCCGGGGGGATGGTGCGTCGGGACGTGGCTTGTCGACGGGGCGTCAGGGGTGAGGTGCGGTAAGAGGGTTGAGGGCGGCGGTGCGACCGTGGACCTCGACTCCCCGGCCCTGGATGGTTGTTCCCTACACGTGGAGCCTTGAAGCGGCGGTACCGCGCCATGTTTGCGCCGTCTTTCGCCACCCGGCGCACGCACCCGGCGCGAGCGGGGTCTCGCGCGCGTCTGTCACGCGAGCCCCACTCGTGCGAACCCCGTGCCCCCTCACACCCCGCAACCCCCTTACGCCGCCGGCTCGAACCCGGTGGAGCGGGCCAGCTTCTTCAGCTCGAGCAGCGCGTGCTTCTCGATCTGGCGGATGCGCTCACGGGTCAGTCCGTGCTCCTTGCCGACCTCGGTCAGTGTGCGCTCGCGGCCGTCCTCGATGCCGTACCGCATCTTGATGATGGAGGCCGTGCGCTGGTCCAGGCGGCCGATCAGGTCGTCGAGTTCCTCGCTGCGCAGGAGGGTCAGGACGGACTGCTCGGGGCTGACCGCCGAGGTGTCCTCCAGCAGGTCGCCGAACTGGGTGTCGCCGTCGTCGTCCACCGCCATGTTCAGCGAGACCGGGTCACGGGCCCAGTCCAGGACGTCGATGACACGCTCGGGCGTGGAGCCGAGCTCGGCGGCGATCTCGGCGGGCTCCGGTTCGCGGCCGTTCTCCCGGTTGAACTCGCGCTGGACGCGACGGATCCGGCCGAGCTCCTCCACCAGGTGGACGGGGAGCCGGATGGTCCGGGACTGGTCGGCGATGGAGCGGGTGATCGCCTGGCGGATCCACCAGGTGGCGTACGTGGAGAACTTGAAGCCCTTGCGGTAGTCGAACTTCTCGACGGCGCGCACCAGACCCGCGTTGCCCTCCTGGATCAGGTCGAGGAGGGGCAGACCGCTGCGCGGGTAGCGTCGGGCGACGGCCACGACCAGGCGGAGGTTGGAGCGGATGAAGACGTCCTTCGCCCACTCACCGGCGGCGACGAGCGCCTCCAGCTCCTCGCGGGTGGCGTCCGACGCGGACTCCTCCTCGCCGTCGAGGACCTGTCGCGCGAACACACCCGCCTCCACGGCCTGGGACAGCTCGACTTCCTTGGCGGCGTCGAGCAGCGGCGTGCGTGCGATCTCGTCGAGGTACATGCCGACCAGATCGCGGTCGGCGATCTCGCCGCCATGGCTGCGAACGCCACGGGCGCGAACACTGGTTGCCGCGTCGGCCGTCTCGCCGGAGGCGGCGGACTGACGACGGGCGACGGCACGGGTTGCCATGCGTGCTCCCTTGCGATGGTGGGCGGGCGGGGTGGTCCTGTCGGTTCTTCTCGGTCCTTCAGCGAATGCTCGGCGCTCGGCTGGCAGTGCTCCGGAACTCCACATCTGGAACTCCTGGGACTCTCGCCGAGTGCCCGGCATCCGAAGGAAACAACGACTGGAATCCGGACAGAATTCCCATGCCGCCCCCCGATTTTTCTGATCATGCAGTACCCTGTGCGACCACGTGAGGAGGCGCGGTGCCGTCGGAACGTACAGAGGTGCAGGTCAGGCCGGGAGTCGAGGGGGACCTCGAAGCTCTCACGGAGATCTACAATCACTACGTTCGTGAGACGTCCATCACATTCGACACGGTGGCCTTCACACCGGAAGAGCGTCGTCCGTGGCTGCTCTCCCACCCGGAAGACGGCCCGTACCGCCTGATGGTTGCCACGTCAGCGGACTCACAGCAGATTCTCGGGTACGCCACATCCAGCCCCTACCGAGCAAAACCGGCCTACGCGACCTCCGTGGAGACCACGGTCTACGTCGCCCCCGACGCCGGCCGGCGCGGGGTCGGCACGCTCCTCTACAAGGCCCTCTTCGAGGCGCTCGCCGGCGAGGACCTGCACCGCGCCTACGCGGGCATCGCGCAGCCGAACGAGGCGTCCACCCGGCTGCACGAGCGCTTCGGCTTCCGGCACGTCGGCACGTACCACGAGGTGGGCCGCAAGTTCGGCCGCTACTGGGACGTGGCCTGGTACGAGCGCCCGCTGTAGGCGACCCACCGGCCCACCAACCCCGCCCGCCCTGTCGGCCCCGTCGGCCCCGTCGGCTCCGTCGGCTCCGTCGGCTCCGTCAGCCGAACTGCACCGACCGCTTCGCCATCCCCATCCAGAACCCGTCGATCACCGAGTGCTGCGCGTCCAGTTCGCCGCCCGCCTCGGCCGCGCCCATGGTGACGAAGAGCGGGGCGAAGTGCTCGGTGCGCGGGTGGGCGTAGCGGCCGGCCGGGGCCTTGTCGAGGAAGTCGAGCAGGGCGTCCCAGTCCCGGTTCTCCAGCGCCCGGTGCCCCCAGTCGTCGAACTCGGAGGACCAGGACGGCACACCGTTGCCCACATGGCGCAGGGCGGCCAGGTTGTGGGTGAAGAAGCCGGAGCCGACGATCAGCACGCCCTCGTCGCGCAGCGGGGCGAGGCGGCGGCCGATCTCCATCAGGCGGACCGGGTCGAGGGTGGGCATGGAGATCTGCAGGACAGGGATGTCCGCGGCCGGGAACATCTCCACCAGGGGCACGTAGGCGCCGTGGTCGAGGCCGCGGTCCGGGATGTCCTGCACGGGGGTGCCGGGGGCGCGCAGCAGCTTGCGCACGGACTCGGCCAGCTCGGGCGCGCCGGGGGCCGCGTATCGCACCTGGTAGTAGTGCTCCGGGAAGCCCCAGAAGTCGTAGACGAGGGGGACGGTCTGGACGGCACCGAGGGCGAGGGGGGCCTCCTCCCAGTGGGCGGAGACCATCAGGATCGCCTTGGGACGGGGGAGGTCCGCGCTCCAGGCGGCGAGTTCGCCGGGCCAGACCGGGTCGTCGGCGAGCGGCGGCGCGCCGTGGCTCAGATAGAGGGCGGGCATGCGCTCCTGTGCGGCGGCGGACATCGCGGTGGCTCCCTCCGGGTACCGGACCCTCCCGGCCCCCATGTTCCAGCTCTCCGTGGAGCTGACTGTTTCAGCACGACTGTTTCAGCACGACTGTTTTAACTCTCAAGCTTTTCGTTCCACCACCCTACGCCCCACTTGTTTAATCTTCAAGGAGAGGCCTCGTACAGTGGGATACATGAATACGGCATCCGCTTCCGCACCCGCGCAGAGCCGCTGGCTCACCGACGACGAACAGCGCGTCTGGCGCGCGTATCTGCACGCCACGACCCTGCTGGAGGACCATCTGGACCGTCAGCTCCAGCGCGACGCGGGGATGCCGCACATCTACTACGGCCTGCTCGTCGGGCTCGCCGAAGCACCCGGGCGGCGGCTGCGGATGACCGAGCTGGCCATGAACGCGAAGATCACCCGGTCCCGGCTCTCGCACGCCGTCGCCCGCCTGGAGAAGAACGGCTGGGTACGGCGGGAGGACTGCCCCTCCGACAAGCGGGGCCAGTTCGCCGTCCTGACCGACCAGGGCGCCGAGGTGCTGCGGCAGACCGCACCGGGCCATGTGGCCGCCGTACGGCAGGCGTTGTTCGAACGGCTCAGCCCGGAACAGCAGCAGGCCCTCGGCGAGATCATGCAGATCGTCGCCGAGGGCCTGCAGCCCAACGAAGCGGGCGCGGACCTGCCCTGGCTCCGCTGAGGAGCGCAGGAACAGGTCCGCGTTGCGGGTACCCGGGTGGTCGCTCAGAGGCTCAGTGGGCGACCACCGGGATCGCCACCTCGTCCTCCGCGCCCTCGCCGGAGGCCACCGTCGTGGTGTCCGGCTTGCCGGCGTTGACCAGGGTCACCACGATGACCGCGGCCAGCACCAGCATGCCGACGGCGACCCAGATCGCGTTGGCGTAGCCGTGCACCGCGCCCTCCATCTGGACCAGCTGCTGCTGCGACTTGGAGGTCGCGGTCGCGATGTGGTCCTTGATGTACGAGGTCGTCGCGGACGCGGCGATCGTGTTCAGCAGGGCCGTACCGATGGCGCCGCCCACCTGCTGCGAGGTGTTGACCATCGCGGAGGCGACACCGGCGTCCCGGGGCTCGACGCCGAGCGTGGCCAGGGACATGGCCGGCATGAACGCCGTACCCATGCCGAGACCGAGCAGCAGCATCGCCGGCAGGATCGTCGAGGCGTACGACGAGCCGATCTCCATCTGGGTCATGACCAGCATGCCGGCCGCGGCCACCAGGAAGCCGGGACCCATCAGGGCCCGGGCCGGAACCCGGGTCATCAGCCGGGTGCCGATCTGGGTCGAGCCGACCATCATGCCCGCGATCATCGGCAGGAAGGCGAAGCCGGTCTTGATCGGGGAGAAGCCCTTGATGACCTGGAGGTAGTAGGTCAGGAAGAGGAACGTGCCGAACATCGCGATGATCGCGACGCCGAGGGAGAGGTAGATACCGCCGCGGTTGCGGTCGAGGACCACGCGCAGCGGCAGCAGCGGGGCCTTGACGCGCATCTCGGTGACGACGAACGCGATCAGCAGCACCGCGGAGGCGACGAACAGGCCCACGGTGGTGGCGTCGCCCCAGCCGTCGGACTCGGCGCGGGTGAAGCCGTACACCAGCGAGACCAGGCCCAGGGTGGACAGGAGCACGCCGGGGATGTCGAGCGGGTTGCGGTTGCGGCCGCCCTCCGGCTCACGGATGACGAAGTACGCGCCGAGCGCGGCGACGACGGCGAACGGGATGTTCACGAAGAACGTCCAGCGCCAGTCCAGGTACTCGGTGAGCACGCCGCCGAGGATGAAGCCGACGGCGCCGCCGCCACCGGCGATCGCGCCGTAGATGCCGAACGCCTTGGCGCGCTCCTTGGCGTCCGTGAACATCACGGCGAGCAGGGAGAGCGCGGCCGGGGCGAGCATGGCGCCGAAGACGCCCTGCAGGGCACGGGCGCCGAACATCATCGCGCCGCTGGTCGCCGCACCGCCGAGGGCGGAGGCGGCGGCGAAGCCGGTCAGGCCTATGACGAAGGCCCGCTTGCGGCCCCACAGGTCGGCGATCCGGCCGCCGAAGAGGAGGAGACCGCCGAAGGCGAGGGCGTAGGCCGTGACGACCCACTGCCGGTTGCCGTCGGAGATGCCCAGGTCGGTCTGGGCGGAGGGCAGCGCGATGTTCACGATGGTGGCGTCGAGGACGACCATCAGCTGGGCGAGCGCGATGAAGACGAGCGCTTTCCAGCGGTTGGCATCACCGGACTGTGCCGGTGCGCCGGGAGCCTTGGCGGCTGTTTCTGACATGGGGGTACCCACTTCGTGACTTCGTGACGGAAAAAGTGATGCGTGCGGTACGGAAGTGATGCGTGCGATACGGAAAGGGATGCTTGAGGTGAGAGACCGGCGTACGGTCCCGAACTGATCGGCGATGCGCGGCTGGGTCGCGGCTGGGTCGGCTGAGGCAGTTGGGTCAGGCCTGGCGCAGGTCCTCCATGGTCACGGCCGTGCCCGGCAGGACGGAGCGGGCCGGGGCCCGCAGCCCGTCCAGGAACAGCTGCAGATGACGGTGGACGAAGCGGTCGCCGACCAGGCAGTCGGTGCCGAACGGGGGCCTGCTGAGCTGGGCCACGGCGATCATCACATCGCCGACGCCCACGTCCGAACGGAGCTGTCCGGCCGCCTTGGCACGGTCCATGAGCTGCTCGATGAGCTGCTCGATGCGCTCGCGCGCCGCTTCCAGGTCGGGGTGGTTCTGGTCGAAGGTGCTGGAGACCATCGGGCACAGCGCGCTGACCCGCTCGTCGGCGGAGATGTGCACGAAGCGCTCCAGCGCCTCGAAGGCGTCCCCGGACTCCGCGAGCGCCAGCTCGGCCGCCTCCGACGTCCGGTCCATCACGGAGCAGACGACCTCACGGACGAGCGCGTCGCGGTCGGGGAAGTTGCGGTACACCGTGGCGTTGCCGACGCCGGCCCGGCGGGCGATGTCGTCGAGCGGCACGTCGGGGCCGTACTCGGTGAACATCTCCCGGGCGGCGGTGACGATCCGCTCCCGGTTGCGCAGGGCGTCGGCGCGGGGCCGGGGTGCCTTGCGCAGGGTGGGGACGGCGGTCGCGGTCTGCACGGCGCACTCCTGGTCTTGGGTTTCCGCGATCCGGGGAGGCGTTCCCCGTTTCGCGCGGACACAGGTCTAAACGGGGAAGGGCTCCCCGGTTATTTCCGCCCCCTCCCCGAATTTCATGTGACCTGAGTCACTCCGCTGCGGGCGCCCCGGAACGTGTCCGTCCGGACCGGGGAGTCCCACGATCGGCCCCTCCAGCGCGCGCCCAACGCCCCCTCGACACAGGGTGATCGAAAGGGTGCAGCCGGAGACCGGCGGCTGCCGTGGAGCGAAAGGTCCATGCATGCAGCCGCAGCCCAGCCGCCGCACACCCGCGCGCCTCACCCGTCTCACCCGTCTCACCCGCCTCAGGAGCCGCCGTACCGCACCGCGCCGCCGTACCCCGTCGGCCCGCCGGACGGCACCGGTTCGCCGGACGGCGCCGGTCCGCGCGATACGGCCGGGCCGCCGCATACGCCACCGCCGTGCGGTCTGCCTCGCCGCCGTGGCCGCGCTGATCCTCGCGGTCGGCACCTCGGCGGGCACCGGGCACCTCACGGCGGCCCCCGCACCGGCCGGCGCCGGACCGATCGCGCTGGCCCGCTCCTCCGTCTACGGCCCCTGCATGATCAGCGGCGGCCACGACATCCAGATGACCGAGGGCGTCCCCACCCCCGGCGGCTACTCCCGTTCCACCGGCACCGTGCACGCCCTCACCCTGATGGTCGACTTCCCCGACGCGCCCGGCCAGGGCAAGGCCCTCGACCGGTACCACGAGTTCTTCCCGCAGACCCAGGACTGGTTCCGCGCCGCCTCCTACGGCAAGCTCGACTACCGGCCGGCCGCCCCGATCGACCACTGGCTGCGGATGCCGAAGCCGTTCAGCGCGTACGGCATAGAGCGCGGCGCGCCCTTCGACCCCGGCTACCGGCAGCTGGTCCAGGACATCGTGGCCGCCGCCGACCCGGACGTGGACTTCCGGTCGTACGACCTCCTGAACGTGCTGGTCACCCCGAACGCCGGTCCCTCCGCCCTGGACACCGTGCTGTCGGTGACCTTCGCCGGCAACGGGGACGCCCCGGTCGCCGACGGCACGCCGGTCGCCAACGCCTCCTTCGTCTACTCCCGCCAGGACGACGGCTCCGGCTCCTACGCCCGCACCGGCTACCGCGTCCTCCCCCACGAGAACGGCCATGTCTTCGGCCTGCCCGACCTCTACACCCAGGAGGGCGGGGGCGCGGTCGGGCACTGGGACATCATGAGCGAGGACTGGGGCGCCGACAACGACCTCCTCGGCTGGCACAAGTGGAAGCTGGGCTGGCTGGACCCCGACCAGGTCAGCTGCGCGGCGGGCCGCGGCAGCACCGCGTACACACTGACCCCGCTCTCCCGGGCCGGCGGGCCCAAGCTCGTCTTCGTCCCCGTCGACGCCCGCACCGGCTACGCCCTGGAGGTGCGCGCCAAGGGCGGCAACGACGAGGAGATCTGCCGGCCCGGCGTCCTCGTCTACAAGGTCGACGCGAACGTCGACACCGGCCGCGGACCGATCAAGGTGTACGACGCCCACGGCGACAGCGGCGGCTGCACCCGCAGCCCCAACGTCCAGGCGGAGCTCTCCGACGCCCCGTTCGGCCCGGGCGAGAGCTTCAAGGATCCCCGGCACGGGATCGAGGTGCTGGTGGAGGGGGTGGACGGGGAGGGGAACTACCGGGTGCGGGTGACGCGGGGGTAAGCGGCTCCGGGCGGGCTGCCGGACCCGGCGCCGGCCAGGTGGGCCACGGTTTACGGTAGGGCGTGCGCCGCCGAGATCGCTGAGACCGCCGAGATCGCTGAGACCGCCGAGACCGCGCACACCGTCGTACCCGAGCCGGAGAGTCGATGACCGCCCCCCTGTCCTCCTCCCCCGCGGCGCACCAGCCGCCGGCCGAGGCGGTGACGCCGCTGATCCGGGGCGTGGCGGTGCTGGAGGCGCTGACCGAGGCGGGCGGGACGCTGAGCGCGAGCGCGCTGGAACGGCGTACCGGCCTCGCGCGTTCCACGGTGGACCGGATCACCGCGACGCTCTCCCGCATGGGTTACGTCCGCCCGGACGGCCGGGACGCGGTGCTCACCCCCGGGGTCATGGAGCTGGGCAACGCCTACCTGGCCGCGCTCCGCCTGCCCGCCCTCCTCGACACGCACGCCGACGCCCTCGCCGACGAACTGGACGAGTCGGTCTCCCTCGCGGTCGCCGACCGGGACGGCATCCGGTTCATCCACCAGGCGACCCGGCGCCGCGCGATGTCCGTCAGCTTCCGCATCGGCGACCTGCTGCCGGCCGAACGCACCGCCCCCGGCCCGCTGTTCGCGGCCGAGTGGACGGAGCGGGAGTGGGCGGCCTGGCGGGCGAGGCGCGCGGCGGACCCGACGGACGCGGGCTTCCCGGCCGTACCGCCCCGGAGTCCGGCCGCCGCCGACGACTTCGAGGCGCGGACCGCGCAGGCCCGGCGCAGCGGCTGGGCCCTGGACGACCAGCTGGTCGAACCCGGCCTGGTCGCGGTGTCCGTCCCGGTGCGCGACCCGGGCACCGGACGGGTCGCGTGCGTGGCGAGCGTCGTCAGCCACACCAGCCGGCACACGGCGGCGGACCTGCGCGCGGCCCTGCTCCCCCGGCTGCGTACGGCGGTGTCGGCGATGGAGGCGGAGCTGCGCGCGGCCGGGGCCCGGCCCGCGGAGCCGGGGCCGCCCCCCGCCGGCCTCGCCGTGTGGACCACGGCCTCCAAGCACGAACTCGGCCGCGACTTCGTGGAGTCGCTGGCCCGGGGCCTGACGGTGCTGACGGCCTTCGGCGAGGGCCGCTCGGCGCTGACCCTGACGGACGTGGCGAAGGCGACGGGCCTGGCCCGGGCGACGGCCCGGCGGGCCCTGATCACGTACGAGCACCTGGGCCTGGTGACCGCGGACGGCCGCGAGTTCACCCTCACCCCCCGGGTGCTGTCCCTGGGCTACCCCCCGCTGTCCCGCACCACCCTCGCCCGCCTCGCGGCCCCCCGGCTGCGCGCCCTCGCGGACCGGCTCGACGAGCCGACGGCGCTGGCGGTTCTGGTGCCGAGCGTCCCGGAGACCGGTCCGGCGGAGATCCAGTACGTCGCGGTGGCGGCCGCGAGCCGGGTCCTGACGGTGGACATCACGGTGGGCACCCGCCTGCCGGCGAGCCGTACCGCGCTCGGCCGGGCGCTGCTCGGGCTCGCCGAACCGGGCGGGTACGCCCTGGCGGACGAGGAGCTGGAGTCGGGCCTGCGCTCGATCGCGGTACCGGTCCGGGACCGGGCGGGCCGCCCGGTCGCCGCCCTGAACGTGGCCACCCACGCGGCCCGCCGCACCCTGGCGGAATGCGTGAGCGAGGTGCTGCCCGCCCTGCACGCCACGGCGGCCCGGGTCCAGGACGACCTCCACATCGCGTCCCGCTTCACCCACGTCCCGCTGTCCTGACGCCTCACGCCTCACGCCTCGCACCTCACGCCTCGCACCTCACGCCCGGGGACTTCACCGCCGCCTTCTCACCGCTGGCTTCTCGGCGCGGAGGCGTGAGCGGGCTCTCACGGGCCGGTCCGGCCTGCGCCCCATGAAATTTACCCGCCGATGTGCAATTATCCTCCCGGAGCTCCTGGCCCGTGAGGTGGCACGTTGCCTCGCCTCCGACTTCCGACTGTTTGTGGAGTGAGCACAGTGAACCTCGGCGGACCGGACGACCCGTCCTTCTCCCACTACGGCGGCCACGGCAGTCACGGCGGCCACGGCGGCCACGCCCAGGCCTGGGAACCGGCGCCCGTGGCCCAGCCGGGTCCCGCGGCCCTGGTCGGCGGCCGGTACGAACTGCGCCTGCTGCTCGGTTCCGGCGGCATGGCCGAGGTGCACCTCGCCCACGACCTCCGGCTGTACCGCGACGTCGCCCTGAAGACCCTCCGCGCCGAACTCGCCCACGACCCCGGCTTCCAGGCGCGGTTCCGCAAGGAGGCCCAGTCGACGGCGTCGCTCAACCACCCGGCCATCGTGGCGGTGTACGACACGGGCGAGGACCGGTACCTCCCGTACGGCACCGGTCTCGCGCTGCCCTACCTGGTGATGGAGTACGTCGACGGGATGACCCTGCGCGACGCCCTGTACTCCGCCGGGACGCACCTGACCGTCGCACACGCCCTGCAGGCGACCGCCGGTGTGCTGCGCGCCCTCGCCCACTCCCACCAGCACGGCATCGTCCACCGCGACATCAAGCCGGCGAACGTCATGACGACCTCCTCCGGCCAGGTCAAGGTCATGGACTTCGGGATCGCGCGCGACACCGACGACGTCGGCCTGACCCGGACGGACGCCGTGCTCGGCACCGCGCAGTACCTCTCGCCGGAGCAGGCGCTGGGCGAGGAGATCGACGCCCGCTCCGACCTGTACTCGGTGGGGTGCCTGCTGTACGAACTGCTCACCCGCCGGCCGCCGTTCCACGGCGACTCCCCGATGGCGGTGATGTACCGGCACCTGCAGGAGCCGCCGCAGCCGGCGAGCCTGTACAACCCCGAGGTGGACGCCCGGGTGGACGCGGTCGTCCTGCGCGCGCTGGAGAAGGACCGCGCCCGCCGCTACCAGTCCGCCACGGAGATGCTCGCCGACGTCGAGGCATGCCTCGGCACGGGAGCACCGGCGGGGGCCGAGCCGCCTACCGACGAGGAGGAGCGCGACGGCGGCAGCGGCGGACGCAGGAGCACGACCGCCCTGATCGCGGCCGGGGTCGCCGTGGCCGTCGCCGCGGTGGTCTGCGGCTGGCTGCTCTTCGGCCGCGGCCCTGCCGACGACGGGAAGTCCGACGTGCCGGACCTGGTCGGCAAGACCCTCGCCGACGCGCGCGGCAGCGCGGACAACGTCGGCCTCACGCTCACCGTCACGGCCCGCGAACCCTGCGCCGACCAGCCGAAGGGCCGCGTCTGCACCCAGAGTCCGGCGGACGGCAGGATCGACAAGGGCGAGGCCGTGTCGGTCACCGTCTCCACCGGGGCGCCGAAGGTCGAGGTGCCGGACGTCACCGACAAGGACGAGGACGACGCGTCCCGGATCCTGACGGACAAGGGCTTCAAGGTGAAGACCACGCACGTCGAGTCCTCGGAGGACCCCGGGACCGTGCTCAGGCAGGACCCGGAGGGCGGCGGCAGGGCGGAGAAGGGCACCGAGATCACCCTCACGGTGGCCAAGGCGGCGGAGCAGTCGCAGGTCCCGGACCTCACCGGGAGCACGCTCGCACAGGCCCGGAAGCTGCTGGCCACCCAGGACCTGAAGCTGGGCGACACCACCGAGGTCGAGAGCAGTGCCGAGGCGGGCACCGTCGTGGAGCAGAGCGTCCGGGGCGGCACGGAGGTCGCGCCCGGCACCGCCGTCGACGTCGGCCTCGCCAAGGCGGAGCAGACCGTCCTGATCCCCGCCGGCATCGTCGGCGAGACCCTCGGCGAGGCCCGCGACGAACTGACCGGCCTCGGCCTCCGGGCCACCGTCGCCTCCGGGTACCCGCAGGCGTCCGACGCCGTGGTCACCTCCAGCACCCCGGAGGCGGGGAGCGAGGTGGTGACCGGCAGCACCGTGGTCCTGGTCACCGAGTCCGCCGACGACTCGTCGGGCGACGGCACGACGGACGGTACGACGGGCGGCACGACGGGCGGCACGACGACGAGCGCGTCCCCCACGGCGGGCGACGGGTCCTGAAGCGAGTGGGCCCAGAGGGCCTGATGGTCAGTCGTCGGGGATGCCGCCTCCGCTCAGCGCGGGGACGGTCTGCTCCGGGTGAAGCAGGGAGCGGGTGCCGTGCCGGAACTGGCCGAGCCTGTCGACGATGGTCTGGCCGACCGGGGTGTGGCCCCAGACGCTGATGCCCTGGTGGGTGCTGGGTTCCCAGGTCGTCTCGTCGACGACGAGGGGGTTCCAGCCGACCTCCCACTCGAAGCCCGAGGGGGTGCGGGCGTAGTAGGAGAGTTCCCTGTCGTTGGTGTGCTGCCCGACGGACAGGGCCATGTCGAAGCCGAGTTCGTGGACGCGTGCGTAGCTGCGGGCCAGGTCGTCCAGGGAGGCCGCCTGGATGTTGAGGTGCTGGACGCGGGTGCGGACCGGGTCGACGGGCAGCCCGCGGAGGGCGGCGACCGCGATGGAGTGGTGTCGTTCGTTGACCCGCAGGAAGCGGATCTTCAGCTTGACGCCGCTGATCGTCTCGTCGATGAAGTCGGTGAGGCGGGCGTCGAAGACGGTGCTGAAGTAGCCGCGCATCAGGGCGGGTCTGGCCGAGGTGAGGGCGACATGGCCCATCCCGGAGTCGCCGGTGACCCACCCGGACGCGAGCATCGTGAGGGGGTCCGTGGCGAGGACGGGGGTGGTGTAGATCTCCTGGGTGATGCCCTTGGGTCCGGGGAAGCGGAGCAGGCGTTCGACCCCGCGCAGCCTCGCCTCCTCGGCGCTGCCCGGGACGGCGGGGACGCCGTGGGTGCGGACCCGGGCTTCGATGTGCTCGAAGGTGGTGTGGTCGTCGAGGTGCCAGCCGAGGGCGACGACGTCCTCAGCGGGGCCGCGGCGCAGCAGGAAGCGGCACTCGTGGTCGTCGAGCCGGAACCGCATCAGATCGTGGGAGAGCTCGTCGTGGTGCATGCCGATGGCGTCGGTGCCGAAGCGGCGCCAGTCGGCGAACCGGTTCGTCTCGATGACGATGTAACCGAGGTGGACGGAACCGAAGACGTCGGGATGAGCCTTGGGATGCGCGTCTGGATGCGCGTCAGGATGCGTGTCGGGATGTGCGTTCATCGCCGGCCCGCCAGGAAGTCCGCGCACAGGCTGTTGAAGAGTCCGGCACGCTCCCACTGCACCCAGTGCCCGGTGTTGGCGGCCAGGTACAGGTCGCAGTTGGGCATCCGGTCGGCCAGCAGCCGGCCGCCGGAGGGCCGGTTGACCTTGTCGGCGGCGCCCCACAGCACCAGGGTCGGCACCGGCAGCCGTGCCAGGCGCCGGTCGCGGGTGAAGTCCGTCCTCCACACGGTGCGTACGGATGTCGGGCGGGTCAGCGGCGGGTTCGCGACGACCTCGGGGTCGATGCTGTCCTGGTAGCGGGAGTCGATGACCGACGCGGGCACCTCCGCCGCGTTGAAGACGAGGTAGGTGCGGATGAACCTCTCCAGCTTCGGCCGCGAAGGGCCGTCCCCCGTGTAGTAGTCGAGAAGGCTGTTGAGGCCGGGGGTGGGCAGGGCGCGGGTGGTGCCGATGCCGCCGGGGCCCATCAGGACCATGCGGTCGACCCGGTCGGGGGTGTCGAGGGCGAGCCGCAGCGCGCAGGCGCCGCCGTAGGAGTTGCCGACCAGGTGGGCCCTGTCCAGGCCGAGCCGGTCCAGCAGGCCGCGGATGTGGTCGGCGAGGTAGCCGAACGGGTCGCTCCTGTCGACGCCCTTGGTGCTGCGGCCGTAGCCGGGCAGGTCGGGCACGATGACCCGGTACTCCTTGGCCAGTTCGGCGATGTTGCGGCTGTAGTTGGAGACGCCGGAGGCGCCGGGGCCGCCGCCGTGCAGGAGCAGGACGGCCGGGCCGTCACCCGTCTCGGCGACGAAGATCTTCTTGCCCGCGACATCGACGAGGGACTCGTGCATCGACGGCGGCTGAATGTACGTGGTCACGGGAGTGGTCCTCACTGGGCGGAGACGGGGGCCGGTCGCGATGTGGGCGCGAACCCGGCAGGCGGCGGGGGGAGTTGGGCGCCGGCACGGGCGGCGGCGTAGACGTAGGCGTCGGGGCGCAGGGCGAGCGTGGTCACGGCGCGCTCGGCGAGCCAGGGCAGCAGCACGCCGTCGCTGTCCACGACCGCGTTCGCGGCCGGACGCGAACCCGCCGGCAGCACGGCCAGCGAGGGCACACCGGCCCGCTCCCAGGCCTGGGCCTGCTGCGGTCGGGGGAGGCCGAGGTGGAGCAGCAGCCAGCGGCCGGCGAGCACGTCGTCCAGCCGGACCCGCTCCCCGTCGGGGCCGGTGACCCAGGGCTGCGGGATCTGGCGCCCGGAGGCCTTGGTGCGCGGCCGGGCCTGGAAGCCGCCGGCGTAGGAGGCGACCGGTATCCAGTTGGCGTCGACCAGCCGGGAGGTGAGGCCCGACACCGGGCGGATCGCGCGCAGCGCGGTGTTCCGGACCCGGGCCACGGGGTGTCTGCGTTCGGTGATGATCCGGCCGACGAGCACCGCCCGCCGGGTCACCTCCTTGACGTGCGGTTTGCGTTCGGCCTCGTAGGAGTCGAGAAGTGTCTCGGGCAGTTCGCCGCGCAGCACGGCGGCGAGCTTCCAGCACAGGTTGGCCGCGTCGCGCACCCCCGCCGCCATCCCCTGCCCGATCCACGGCGGCATCGCGTGCGCCGCGTCCCCGGCGAGGAAGACCCTGCCGACCCGGAACCGGTCGGCGAACCGCACATGGTGGCTGTACACGGTCGCCCGCAGGATCCTGATCCGGTCCCGGCCGATGCCGTACCGGGACACCATCGCGTGGATCGCGTCGTCGGTGGTCAGCTGCTTCTCGTCGTCGCCGGGCAGGATCGGGAACTCCCAGCGGTGATGCCCCAGCGGCGTCGGGCAGTCCACGGCCGGGCGGGCCGGGTCGCAGCGGAACCGCAGCCGGTCGTGGTCCGGCCAGGGCTTCAGCATCTCGGTGTCGACGACGACCCAGCGGTCCTCGTACGTCCGCCCCTCGTACCCCACGTTGAGCTGGGCACGGGTGAGACTGGACCCGCCGTCGGCCGCGATCACGTACCGCGCGCGCAGCCGTCGTACGGAGTCGCCGCCCGAGCCGTCGCCCGACCCGCCGGCCGAGTCGTCGGTCGGCCCGCCGACGCCCACGACCGTCAGCTCCACGCCCTCCGCGTCCTGGCGCAGCCGCAGGCACTCGTGGCGCAGCAGCACCTCCACGTTCGGGTAGCGGCCGACGCCGTCGCGCAGGACCTGCTCCAGCGCCGGCTGGTAGAGGAACATCTGGGGCGGATGGCCGTGGCCGCGCGGGGCGGGGGAGGCGCTGAGAAAGGTACGGCCCTGTGCGTCGACGAAGTCGAGCGGCCGCTCGGCGAGCATGTCCAGCTTCAGCCGCTCGGCCAGGCCGATCCGCTGCCAGATCCGGATGACCTCCTCGTCCGTGGAGATCGCCCGCGCACGGGAGTAGATCTCCGCGTCCCGCTCCACCACGACGACCCTGAGGCCCATGCCGCCGAGCAGGTTCGCCGCGGTCACCCCCGTGGGCCCGTAGCCGATCACCGCCACGTCGTACGCGCCGTCGTCGATTCCACCGACTCCACCCCTGGCACTGACTTCGCTCACCAGGCCACCTCACTGTCGTCCTCGTTTGCCTGCGGCTCTTGCGGCTCTTGCGGCTCTGCGGCTCTTGCTGCGCTCACAGCTCTTGCTGTAGCGCTTACTCCAATTGGAGCAGACGCTACGGTAAGACGGACGTCAAAGGGGGTCAAGCACTCGGGGCGGAAAGCAGGGGGTCCGTCCGAGGACGGGAAACGAAAAAGGGACGGCGCCGGGCGTCCCTCCCGGCACCGTCCCGGACCGTGCGCCGCTCAGGCACGGTCCGTCTTGGGGCATGGGAAGCCGGGCGCGGCGCTGGGGCCAAGCCCGGCTTCCTGTAGGTCAGTTGTGGTTGCGTCTCTGGCTGTGGTTGCGTCTCTGGCTGTAGCCGTGGATGTGGCTGTGGTTGTTGTCGCGGTCGCGGTCGCGGTTGTGCTCGCAGTCGCGAGTGCCGCCGCCGCTCAGGCGATGCTCGCCCGCTCGCCCTTCTCCTCCTCTTCCTTCCGCGACTCCTCCTTCCGCGACTCCTCGGCCGCCTCCTCGGCCGCCTCCTCCGAGCGGCTCTCGCCGCGGAGTCCGGGCAGCACCGCGAGGACGATCATCGTCCCGGCGGCCATGATGATCCCGCCGACCAGGCTGGTCTGGGCGACTCCGTGGGCGAAGGACTCGTGCACGGCGTCGAGCAGCGCCTGGGCCTGCTGCGGCCCTCCGGCGGTCGGGTTCTTCGCGACCTGTTCAGCGACGGCGATCCCGCCGCCCACCGAGTCCTTGGCGGTGTCCAGTGCGGCGGCCGGAAGGTGGCTGCCCACCAGGTCGGTCAGCTTGTCGCGGTAGGCGGTGCCGAGCAGCGAGCCGAGGATCGCGATGCCCAGGGAGCCGCCGAGTTCCAGGGCGGTGTCGTTGGCGCCGCCGCCGACGCCCAGTTCCGACTCGGGGAAGGAGCCCATGATCGTGTCGGTCGCCGGGGAGACGCTGAGGCCGATCGCGAAGCCGAGCATCATCATCGTCGGCAGGAAGTCGGTGTAGGCCGAGCCCTTGTCGATCCGGGTGAGCAGGAAGACGGCCGCGGTACCGATCGCCATGCCGGTCACCACCATCGGCTTCATGCCCAGCTTCGGGGTCAGCCGCCCGGTGATCGCGGCGCCCACGAAGACGGCCCCGGCCAGCGGCAGCAGCCGTACGCCGGTCTCCAGCGCGCTGTAGCCGAGGACGAACTGCAGGAACTGGGTGGCGTAGTAGATCGCGCCGAACGTGCCGAAGAAGAAGAACAGCACCGCGAGCATCGACCCGGAGAACGGGCGGTGGGCGAACTTGCGGACGTTCAGCATGGGGTGCGGGTGCCGCAGCTCCCAGACCACGAACGCCACCAGGCCCACGCCGGCGACGACGGCCGCGGCGACCGGGCCCCGGCCCCAGCCGAAGTGCGGGCCCTCGATGGTCGCGTAGACCAGGCTGCCCACGGAGACGATCGACAGCAGTCCGCCGACGTAGTCGATCCGGCCGGGCTTCTCCGCCTTGGACGGCGGTACGAGCGCGAGGGCGCCGAAGACGGCGACGACGGCGATCGGGACGTTGATGAGGAAGGTGGAGCCCCAGGCGTGGTCCTCCAGCAGCCAGCCGGCGACCAGCGGGCCGACCGCGATGGCCAGGCCGGACGTGGCGGTCCAGGCGGTGATGGCCCGGGCGCGCTCGTTCCTCGGGAAGATCGCGACGAGCAGTGACAGCGTCGCCGGCATCACCACGGCCGCACCGACGCCCATGATCGCGCGGGCGGTGATCACCAGGTCGGTGTGGTGGACCTGGCTGCCCATGACCGAGCCGCCGGCGAAGATCAGCAGGCCCAGGACGAGGGCGCCGCGGCGGCTGTACTTGTCGCCGATCGAGCCGAGCACGAGCATCAGCGCGGCGTAGGGGACGGTGTAGCCGTCGATCACCCACTGCAGATCACTGCTGCTCAGTCCCAGATCCGTGGTCATGTCCGGCGCCGCCACGATCAGCGACGTGTTCGCCATGACGACGATCAGCAGGCTCAGGCACAGCACGATCAGGGCCCACCAGCGCCGCGGGTACGGCTCGCTCATCTTCTCGACGGGGGTGTTGGCAAGAAACGGCACGGGAGTCTCCCAGGGGACGCGGGGGGTACGGGTGGCACGAGGGACCTCTTAATTGCCCATCGATGTGCACACTAGTTTATTACTCACCGGTGTGCAACTATCGGGTGCCCGCCCCCCCAGCCCCGGCCCCCGCCCCCGCCCCCGCCCCGAGGTACCGACGTGACCAGCCGACCCGCCCGACTCCCGCCCCGCGGCCAGGATCCGCACCCCACCGGCGCCCGCACCCGCACCCGCACGCACGCCCACACCCGTGACCGCACCGGCGCCGCCGACACCCGCGCCCGCATCCTGGAAGCGGCCCGGCGCGAACTCGGCCGCAACCCCGACTGCGCCCTCGCCGACATCGCCGAGGCCGCCGGGGTGGCACGGCGGACCGTCTACGTCCACTTCGCCGGCCGGGCGGCACTCGTCGAGGGGCTCGCCGCGGAGGCCGCCGAGGCGGTCCGGCTCGCGAGCGAGGTCGCCCACGTCACGGCCCCGGACGCGGCGACCGCCCTGGCCCGTTTCGTCCTCACGCTGTGGCCGGCGGCCGACCGTTACCGCGTGCTCGTGAACCTCGCCCACCAGGACCTGGACGCCCACCGCGTGGACGAGGTGCTCGCACCGGCCCGCACCGCGGTCGCCGGGATCCTCACCCAGGGCCAGCGGCAGGGCCTCTTCCACACCACCCTCCCGCCCGGCCCGCTCAACAGAGCCCTGGAGGCCTACCTGCTGTCCCTCCTGGACACCGCCAACGCGGGCGCCTGGACCGACGACGACACGGCCGCCGCCACCGCCGCCACCGCCGCCCTGATCGTCGCCGGCGTCGACAGGAACCTCGCCACGACCACGGTCCGCCGCCTGCACGACGACCTCGGACCGACCCACTCCCCCACTGAAGGAGCCCCGTGAACCAGCCCCAGCCCCAGCCCCAGCCGCAGCCCCCGTACAACCAGTACGACCCCTACGACCCGCATGACACGCACGACCCGTACGACCCGTACGACACGCACGGCCCCTACGGCGCCTACGAGCCGCCAGCGCCGCCAGCGCCGCCCGCGCCGCGGAGGAGCCGAAGGCCGGCCGTCGCCGCCGTCTCCGTCCTGCTCCTGATGGCCCTCGTCCCGGTGGCGGTCGACCGGTTCACGGCCGTGCAGGTGGAGGCGCGCACGGCGAAGGCGTTCCAGCAGGGGATGGACACCCCGCTGCCACCCAAGGTCCAGGTGCACGGTTTCCCGGTCCTGACCCAGATCGTCGCCGGCAGCCTGCGGGACGTGGACATCACCGCCCACGACATACCCGCCGCCGACTCGACCGGCCCCCTGCCGGTGAGCGAACTCTCCCTGCACCTGGCGGGGTTGACGAAGTCGGACGACGACGCGGAGGCGCGGGCCCGATCGGCCGAGGCGACCGCCCTCCTCACCTACGCGGACGTGTCCGACACCCTCGGCCTGGAGGTCTCCCGGGGCAGCCGCCCCGACCAGCTCAGGGCGACCGTCGCCCTCCCCCTCGGCAACAGCGTGACCGCGACGACCACCGTCTCGGCAGTCGCCGGCAACCGCATCGCGTTCAAGGACTTCAAGGTCACGGGCGGCCTGCCGTCCGGGCCGGCGGAATCCGTCCTGGACAAGGCCTTCGAGCAGCCCATCCAGCTCCGGAACATCCCCGACGGCCTGCACCTGCGCTCGGTCACCGCCACGGAGAGCGGCCTCGCCGCCCGCTTCTCGGGCACGTCGGTCACGTTCCACGCCGACGGCGCCACCCAGGGCTCGACAGCGCAGGACAGTTCGTCGTACCTGACGGCCCCGGCCGCGGCGGAGAGGTTCACGACACCCCGAGCGGCACCGCGAGAAGCGTCTCACTCACACATGGCCCGCACGGGATGATTATTACCCACTAACGTGCAACTATTTCCTGGAGGGGGACCTACGCAAGCGGACGGCGGACGAACGTACCCACCCCATCCCTCCGCTCCGATACGGCCCGGACCGGACCGGCCCTCCGACCCCGCGGAGAAACACCGTGAACCACTGCGGACCAGACGACCTTCCGACCCTCTTCTCCTCCCCCGCCGCACTCCTGCGGCCCACCGAAACCGATAACGGGGCATCCGACGATTCCGCCGGTGCGACCGATCGTTACGCGTTGCGGCGGCTGCTGGGCCGCGGCGGCATGGCGGAGGTGCACCTCGCCCACGACACCCGGCTGGACCGCCCAGTCGCCGTGAAGACCCTGCGGGCGGAGCTCGCCCAGGACCCGCTCCTCCAGGCGAGGTTCCACCGCGAGGCCCGGTCCACGGCGTCGCTGAACCACCCGGCCATCGTCGCGGTGTACGACACCGGCGACGACACCGACCGTCCGTACCTGGTGATGGAGTACGTCGACGGGGCGACCCTGCGCGAGGTACTGGACTCGGAGCCGTTCCTGGCACCAGGCAGGGCGCTGGAGTTCACGGCCGACATCCTCAAGGCCCTCGCACACTCGCACCGCCACGGCATCGTGCACCGGGACATCAAGCCGGCCAACGTGATGCTGACCGGCACCGGCCGGATCAAGGTCATGGACTTCGGCATCGCCCGCAGCGTGGCGGACGTCCGCCTGACACAGACCTCCGTGGTGACCGGCACGGCCCGCTACCTGTCACCGGAACAGGCCCTGGGACGGGAGGCCGACGACCGCTCCGACCTCTACTCCGTCGGCTGCCTGCTGTACGAACTCCTCACGCACCGACCGCCGTTCGACGACGAGACGCCGATAGGCGTGATCTGCCAGCACATCCAGGACGCTCCACAGCCCCCGAGCCTGCACAACCCTTCCATCGACCCACGACTGGACGCCCTGGTCCTCCGCGCCCTGGAGAAGGACCCCGGCCGACGACACCAGTCGGCCGAGGACATGCTCGCCGACGTCGAGACCTGCCTCGGCCTCCGCACGGCACCGACCATCCCCCACCCGCTGCCCACGCACCGCCGAGGGGAAGACGGAGTCCGGGGCGAAGACGTGACTGAAGGCGGAGATGGAGCCCGACTGCCCAAAGTCCTGGTCATAGCCGCCGCCCTCGCGATCACCGTCACGGCAGCGACCCTCGGATGGTTCGCCTTCAGCCACGGGACGGCCAGAGCGACCGGAGCGACCGGAGCGACCAGGCCAGACGTCCCGAACCTGGTCGGCCAGACCGTCGAAACCGCCCGCCGGGAGGCCGGCGCAGTCGGCCTGACCCTCACCGTGGACGAGCAGGAGCCCTGCGCCGACCAGACCGAAGGCCTCGTCTGCCACCAGACCCCGACGGGCGGACAACTCGCGAGGGGCCGACCCATCACGGTCGTCGTCTCCACCGGCGCACCGAAGACCGAGGTACCGGACGTCACGGGCAAGGACCAGGCCGACGCGTCCCGGATCCTGGAGGCCAAGGGCTTCGAAGTACGCACCCGCCGCATCACCTCGTCACGGACTCCCGGAACCGTCCTGGACCAGAACCCGCAGGCCGGCCAACAGGCGGCCAGGTCTACGGAGATCACGCTCACGGTGGCGAAGGCCCCCGAGCGTGTCACGGTCCCGGACCTCAGGGGCCGAACACTGAGCGAGGCCAGAAAGCTCCTGACCGAGAACAACCTGAAACTGGGCAGCACGACGAAGGTCACCAGCACTTCCCCAGCGGGTTCCGTCGTCGCCCAGAGCATCGCGGCAGGCGGGACAGCCGCGCCAGACTCACCCATCGACGTACAGCTCGCCGCCCCACGACACCGCACAACCACCCCGAACAGCACCCCCGCCCTGCCACCGCCCCCCACGTTCCTGCTCCCGTGACCCTCCCGACAGCTCCACCCCGCCGCCACCGGCACGGACGCACAGGCCCCACCTCGGCCGCAAGCAAGCCCTCACAACCACAACCACGGCCCAGCGAGGTCCCCACCTCAGCCCACCGCCATACGCTGATCCGCTAGGCGTCGAAGGCGGGGTTTGCGTGGAGCGTGGGCGAATACTCTGGGTGAGCAGTCACCCCCGTTGACGCAAGGGTGGGACCGCCGGTGAGGGTGGTCGTTGACTGCGAAGACACGCTGCCCGTTCCCAGAACGAAAGAGGAGCGTTCCCCGGCCCGACTGAGCCAAGCCCCCGACCTGCGGCTCCGGAATTACCCGCAAGGCCCACGAAGGCGACGAAGGGTCAGACAGCGCGCAGCGGGTGGCTGTCGGAACGTAGTCGGCCGTCCCAGCTCAGGTCCACCATCCGACACCGCTCCACCAGAAACTCGGCCGCTTCCTGGCAGCCGCAAAGCGGTGGACCACCGCTTACTCGCCTCGGCTACCAGCAGCCATATCCATCGCAAGCGGAATCGAGCAGTAACCACCCACTCCCCATTCCGATAGACGCCGTCAATTCCGGGTATCGATCGGCTCAATTTGTCGGGCACGGTGTACGGGGGTGAGACTTTCAGAGCAGTGCCGCCGTGGGCCGGCAGTCCAGGACAGCCTGCAGGCCCACAGCCAATCCTTCGGCACCCGACATCCGTATCGGACGTCTTCGTGAATCGTCCGGAGGAGAACGGCCGCGACGCGAGCCGACCAAGTCGCAGCCCCACAGGCAGAAGGCCGGCACCACCGGGAGCAGGGACTCCTTCTGCACGGGACCATCCCGGCGGGTTCCTCCCCGGGGCGGTGAAAAAACGGGACTCGCAAGGAGAAGCGTTGATCATACCCACCCCACAGGGCACTGTCGTACCGGACGCCGCGGAAGTGGGGGCCGCCATTTCTGAACTCCTCAAGGCGCGGGAAACCGGCTCTCTGGCAGTCATCTCCCCGGACGGCTTCCCTGCGGCCCCGACGATGCATTTCGCCGCGGACGGACTCACGCTCTATATGCATGTGTTCACATATACGCGGACCTATTTCGCGGTTCAGCGAAATCCGCGAGTCGGTTACACGGTCGATCACATTCCCGAAGGCGGACTGGAGGCGCTGGCGAATCAGCGCGTGGTGCAGGTGACCGGAGTGGCCACCGCCGTCACCGATACGGACGAGGTCGAACACGCGATCGCTCTCAGCCGGGAACAGTTTCACTGGCTCGCCGATGAAAGGATCTTCAGCATGTTCCGGAACGCGGGCATCGAGAGACGCAACGCCTTCTTCCGTATCGACCCCCGCGAGGCCCT
Source organism: Streptomyces sp. NPDC058464 (assembly GCF_042721035.1). NCBI lineage: Bacteria > Bacillati > Actinomycetota > Actinomycetes > Kitasatosporales > Streptomycetaceae > Streptomyces > Streptomyces sp. NPDC058464. The sequence goes on along the minus strand of NZ_JBHXMA010000016.1, from coordinate 132,654 downwards.
GTGGAGCGACAACCGTGTGCACAACGGCTGGCGCACCCTCGTCGCCTTCACTCCTGACGGCCACGGCGTCGCGGCGTTGACGCCGTATCCCGCCACCGCCACCGGCTGACTCCACGGGCAGCTCGTACCGGTGGCCGGAACCGTACAGCTCCGGCCACGGGTGCTGCACTCCGATCGGGAGCCGAATACGACCCGCGCGGATCGCTGAGCTGCACGATCCTCGTCAGCACGCAATTTCCGGCGGCTGGCCAAGCCTGCCGCCGATGCCAAGAATCAGAACATGAGCCTGGCAAACCTGGACCTGAATCTCATGACGGCGCTCGACGCATTGCTGCGCGAAGCGAACGTGACGCGAGCGGCGGAGCGACTGAACCTGACCCAGCCGACCCTGTCCGCCTCTCTCGCCCGGCTGCGCAAACACTTCGGTGACGATCTACTCGTCCGCAGGGGTAACCAGTTCGAACTGACCCCACTCGCCGCCAAACTGCTTCCCCTTGTCTCGGGAGCCCTCGAATCCGCGGAACTGCTGTTCAAGGCGCATACCGACTTCAACCCGGAACAGTCCCATCGCCGTTTCACCGTGATCGCCTCCGACTACGGACTCGGGGTGGTGGGGGGGGGCGGGGGGGCCCCCCCCCCCCCCCCCCCCCCCCCCCCCCCCCCCCCCCCCCCCCCCCCCCCACCAGGGAAGAGGCCCGCCCCCCCCGCGGGCCCCCCCCCCA
>NZ_JBHXMA010000016.1:24624-131922 GCF_042721035.1 Streptomyces sp. NPDC058464 | reverse complement strand
CTTTTGATTACTCCAAAAACACAAAACCCCCCCAAAAACACCCTTCTCTTTTCCCCCTGCCCCCCCGCCGGGGGGGGGGGGGGGGGGGGGCCCCCCCCCCCCCCCCCCCACCTCTCCCGCTCCGCCCCGCACATCCGGCTGGTACTGCGCTCTTTCACCGTGGAATCGCTCTCACCGCCCGAGGTGCGCACCCGGGACGTGGACGGCCTGCTCGCTCCTCAGGGCTTCCTCCCCGACGACATGCCTCACCTCAGCCTCTTCCGGGACCGCTGGGTGCTGGTTGCCGACGCGGCGAACACCACGGTCAGCGACAGCCCCACTCTCGCGGAACTGCACGAACTCCCCTGGGCTTCCGCCTTCGAAGGCCCTTCCCGCGCCCCCGCAGGTTTCGACGCGAGGCAGTGGGCCAAGATGACCGAGCGGGCCCAGGTCGTCGTCGACTCCTTTGCAGCCATCCCCTTCTGCATCAAAGGGACCTCGCGAGTAGCGCTGGTCCAGGAACGCTACATCCATGCTCTCGGCAACGACCTGGGTCTCCGCGTTCTGGAACCGCCCTTTACGATCGAGCCCTTCGAACTCGCTTTCTGGTGGCACCCGTTCTACGAAGAGGACCCTGAGCACACTTGGCTGCGCCGCCAACTCGTCGACATGTACGCGATGGAACAGCCTGAAAGCGCCCCATAGACCGCACGGATACTGACTGTGGTCCTCCACTCCGAGAGACCGTCATCGTCCTGCCGGGGGCCTCGTTCTTCGACTCCGCCCTCTCCTTCGGCATGATCCGCGGCGGACACATGGACACCGCCGTCCTCGGTGCCGTGCAGGTCTCCGCGAACGGTGATCTCGCCAACCGGATGATCCCCGGAAAGATGGTCAAGGGCATGGGTGGTGCCATGGACCTCGTCCACGGCACCCGCTGCGTTCACCGCGTCATCACCGACCTCGGTGTCCTCGACGTCACCGACGTCACCGACGCCGGCCTGAGCCTGAGCAGCGCCTGCTGACCACTGGTGTATTCGCCGCGCGGAAGATACAGCAGGCCAAGGCGGCGCCGAACAAATAGACCGGATCGATAGCCGCCATCGATTAGCCCTATCGGAATACATCTGTACGTAACCGACCGACATACCTAGCATTGCCGCCATCTTGAGAAATTTCGCTGCGCGCCCGCGCGGCCCTCTTTTATCCAAGAAAGTCAAAGGGGACGACCTTGGCGGAGATATCACAGGCCCTTGAACGGCCGAAGAGCACACCGGAGAAGGCTGCCACGGCACGTCTGCTGGCGCCCATGGCCGCAGCCTCCCTCGGGCTCTGGCTGACCGTCCTGACACCGATCATCCTGGTGCTGCCCGACCGCGTGGGCGACCTGACTCCGGACAGCAAGTCGACCAACCTCTCGATCGTCCTGGGCTTCGGGGCCCTGGCCGGCCTGGTGGCCAACCCCCTCGTCGGCTGGTTCAGCGACCGCAGCGTCTCACGCTTCGGCATGCGCCGCCCCTTCCTCCTGGGAACCTCGGTCGCCGCGGCCGCCGGCCTCCTCGTGATCGCCGCCGCGGGCAGCATCCCCGTTCTCACCCTGGGCTGGTGCATCACCGCCGGAGCGGCCAACGGCATGATGGCGGTCCTGTACGCCCTGCTCCCGGACCACATCCCGGTACAGCGCCGCGGCTTCGTCTCAGGACTGTTCGGCATGACACAGGCCGCGGCGGGCGTGATCGGGACGGTGGTGGCCAGCACAGCCCCCCTCGGCGCCGCCCTCGGTGTGCTCGGCCTGTTCGGCGTGCTGTCCGCCGTCTGGCTGGTCGTCGTTCTGCCGGACCGCGTGGCCGAGACCGACGAGCACACGCCGTTCAGCCTCAGGAAACTGGCCGGCTCGTTCTGGGTGAACCCGGTCCGGTACCCGAACTTCGGCTGGGCCTGGATCAACCGCTTCCTGATCTTCATGTCGGTGTCGTCCGTCATCAACTACCAGCTCTACTACCTCACCGACACCCTCGGCCTGCACAAGGATCACGCCGGCGACCTCGTGACCGTCTCCACCGCCCTGCAGACCGTGGCGGTCCTGCTCACCGCCGCTGTGGCCGGCCGGATCTCGGACCGGGTGGGCCGGCGTCGGGTGTTCGTGCTCGGTGCGGCGCTGCTGGCGGCGGCGGGCATGCTGGCGCTGGTCTTCAACCCCAGCGAGACCGGCTTCCTGATCGCCATGGTGATGATCGCCGTCGGCGAGGGGGTGTACTTCGCCGTCGACCTGGCCCTGGCCACCCAGGTCCTGCCGGACAGCGAACAGGCCGCGGGCAAGGATCTGGGCGTCTTCAACCTCGCCAACCAACTACCCCAGTCCCTCGCCCCCGCCGTGGCACCGCTCTTCCTCGCCATCGGCGGCACCGGCCACAACTACACGGCTCTGTACACCGTCGGCACCCTTTACGCCATCGTCGGGGCATTCTCCATCCTGCGCGTCCGCGGCGTTCGCTGAAAATTTCTCCTTAATAGACCTGATCTATAGCGGCCATTGACAGAAGGCATTTCCACGGAAGTGCCGCACCTGGCAATGTGTCCAACAGGTAACAACAATTATCGGAGACCGAACACATGAGGAGCCGCAGATGACAATTGTTTCCAAGGGACTGATCGTCGGGGGCGGAATTGCAGGTCTTTCGTCGGCAATCGCCCTTCAGCAGGCCGGAGTGCAGTGCGATGTCGCCGAGATCGGCGATCTCCGCCCCGTCGGCGCCGGCATCGGACTCGCCGGCCGCGCACCCGACGCGCTCGACGAGCTCGGCGTCTACGACCAGGTCGTGGCGACCGGCCAGCTCGGGCTGGGGCGTCCGGTGATGTACGACGCGGCGGGCGGCGTCCTCTCCGCCGCGCCGCCGCCGGACGACATTCCCGGCGCCAGGGAACCCATCGGCGGCTACCGGCCGGCCCTGGCCGAGATCCTCGTCAAGAGGGCCACCGAACTCGGCGCGCGCGTCGAGACCGGCATGTCGATCGAATCCATCGTGGACACCGCCGACGCAACCGTCGTGACGATGACCGACGGGGAGGTCCGCAGCTACGACTTCGTGATCGGCGCGGACGGGATCAACTCCCGCACCCGCTCCCTCGCCTTCCCCGACGCTCCCGAAGTCCGGTACGCGGGACAGATGAGCATCCGCTGGGTCTTCCCGAGCGACCCCGTGGACGGTGAGGGCTGGTACATCTCCGGGGAGATGGGCCGGATGGCCTTCTACCACCAGCCCTACCCGAACGCCATGTACTGCCCCATGGTCCTCAACCTGCCCAGGACGAAGATGTCGCAGCAGGAGGCCTACGAGTTCGTCAAACGCTTCCTCGACACCTACACCGCACCCGCGATCGTTGAGCTTCGCAAGCATCTGACCCCCGAGTCCGAGCTGATCGTACGGCCGTTCGACTGGATGCTGATGGGCAAGCCCTGGCACCGCGGCCGGACCCTGCTGATCGGCGACGCGGCGCACGCGACCACAGCCCACATGGGTATGGGCGGGGGCATGGCCCTGGAGGACGGCGTCGTGCTGGCGCAGTGCGTCACCACCGCCGCCTCGCTGGAGGAGGCCTACGAGACGTTCTTCGACCGCCGTTTCGAGCGCGTGAAGACCGTCGTCGAGACCAGCGTCACGCTGTCCGAGCGCGAGCAGCAGAACCTGCCGCCCGGCCCTGAGAACGGGCGACTGATGGGCCGGGCGATGGGCGTCCTCGCGCAGCCGTACTGACATCTGACATCCACCTGACATCTGACATCCGCATGCAGACACCCCGAGGGAGTACGTCGATGACCGTTCAGGAAGACCTGCTCGCCGTCCTCGCCGACCGGATGGCGATCCAGGACCTGATCGTCCGGTACGCCAAGGCACGCGACACCACCGACCCGGAGATCTACCGGCAGATCTTCGCCCCCGACGCCGTCATCGCCCTGTCGAACGGCAAGGTCATGTCCGAGAACCTGGAGGAGATCGTCGCCAAGTCGCTCAGCGACCAGGTCCGGTTCAACCCGGACCGGCAGGAAGGTGTCGTCACCTATGCCCTCATGCGTCATGACGTGAGCAACATGAACGTCGAGCTCTCGGGCGACACCGCCAGGAGCGACTACTACGTCAACACGCTGGCGTACAACGACGTCGAGAAGCGACCCGAGATCATCGCCGCCGGCCGTATCGAGGACGACTACGTCCGGCGCGAGGGCCGGTGGTGGATCGTCCGCAGCACCCTCGTCATCGGCTGGGGGAACGAGGAGATGGGCAAGCGCCTCCAGGTCGGCGAGCACACACCACCGCAGTACCGCCGCTGAAACCCGCCGCCCGGACCGACGGCCGGTTCGCCCTCCGCCTCGCGACGGACGCACCGTCCCCCGCACCCAAGACCACGGAGAAGCAGCGCACATGAAGTTCGCCACCTACTCGCCCCGGACCGCTGCCCCGCCCACCACCGCTGCCGCGCACCCGGCCGACCCCGACCTCGGCCCGGCCCGGGCCGGTGTGATCCGTGACGGTCTCATCCACCCCCTTCCCGAGGGCGTCACCGTGTTGTCGCTGCTGCGCTCCGGCACTCTCGGCGAGGCGGGTGCCACGGCCCTCGCCCAGGCGCCCGGCCCGCGGCTCGCGGACGTCCGGCTGCTGCCACCCCTGACCCCGCCGTCGATCCGGGACTTCGTCGGCTTCGAGGCGCACATCGAAGGGGTCTCGAAGTCCCTGGACGGCCTCGAACACGTCCCCGAGGAGTGGTACAGGGCGCCGAACTTCTACTTCACCAACCCGCACGGCGCCTACGGTCCGTACGACGACGTCCCGGTGCCGGCGGGCTGCTCCGTGCTCGACTTCGAGCTGGAGGTCGGGGTGGTCATCGGCCGCTCCGGCCGCGACCTCACCCCCGAGCAGGCGCGCGAGCACATCGCCGGCTACCTCGTCTTCAACGACTGGTCGGCGCGTGACCTTCAGAAGCCCGAGAAGAACCTGGGCCTCGGCTTCTCCAAGGGCAAGGACTTCGCCAACACCCTCGGCCCCTACCTGGTCACCGCCGACGAGGTCGAGGACCGGCGGGACGCGGACGGCTTCCTGGACCTGGAGATGACGGTCACCCTGAACGGCGAGCTCATCGGCCGGGACACCCTCGCCAACTGCTCGTGGACCTTCGAGGAGATGATCGCCTACGCCAGCCGGGACGCCTGGGTGCAGCCCGGTGACATCCTCGGCTCCGGCACCTGCGGCTGGGGAGCGCTGGCCGAGCACTGGGGGCGGGCCGGCGAGCGGACGCCGCCGCCGCTGTCCCGTGGTGACGTCGTGTCCCTGACCGTGGAGCGGCTCGGCACAGTGACCAGCCTCGTCGTGCCCGGCCGCGCCGACGCGTATCTGCCCCGGGCCCGTAAGCGCGGGCGTACTCCCCGACCCGTCGGCTGAACGCCGGCATCCCGTACATCTGGAGACCGCCGTGGGCCTCGCAGCGATGGACCTCAACCTCCTGGTGGCGCTGGAAGCGCTTCTGGAGGAGAAGAACGTGACCCACGCGGGCATGCGGCTCACCCTCAGCCAGTCGGCGATGAGCGGACAACTGGCGCGGCTGCGCAGGCACTTCGGTGACGAACTGCTGGTCCGGGTGGGGCGGCAGTACGAACTGACGCCGCTCGCCGACCGGCTCCTGCCGGTGGTTCGGGCTTCACTCCTCAAGGCCGAGGAGGCGCTCTCCCTGACCCGGCGGTTCGAACCGGCCCACAGTCAGCAGCGCTTTTCGGTGGTGATGTCCGACTACATGATGACGGTCATGGTCGAGCCGCTGCTTCGGATCATCGCCGAAGAGGCCCCCGGCCTACGGATCGACTTCCATCCGCTGGTCTCCGGCGAACCCGAGTCGGAGAACCATCTGCGCTGTCACGACCTCCTCGTGGCCCCGCTCGGTTACCGGCTGCCGGGGGTGAGCGAGGTCGTGGTGCACGACCGGTTCGTCTGTCTCGTCGACCCCGACAACCCGCGCCTGGTGGACGGCCGGCTGACCCTGCGCGACCTCGCCGAGATGCCGCACGCCGCATCCGCCTTCGGTAAATCCCTCACCCCTGCCGACCGCCAACTGGAGACGCTCGGCATCGAGCCGAAGATCCAGGTCAGTGCCCCAGGCTTCGGGGTGCTCCCGTTCCTCGTGAGCGGCACCGGCCTCGTGGCCCTGGTTCCCGAACGCCTCGCCGACCGATACACCGCGGTCACGCGTTGTGCGGCCGTCGAGCCGCCCTTCCCGGATGTACGCCTGGTCGAGGCCATGTACTGGCACCACAACCGGCACACCGACCCCGCCCACCGCTGGCTGCGCGAGACGGTCCGCGCGGTCGGCGCCGCTCTGGACGCCCCAGAGGCCGGCGCGTCCGCTGCCCCGAATGCGGCTTCCTGGCGTGAGCGGGAGAAAACCAGTACATGTCCTTCGAGGGTCTGAAGGAGTCTCCCAGCTGCGGCTCGGCGTCTCCTGGCCCCCGTTGAACAATTGCCATTCGCGACTGGCTACTTGGTCACTCGATCCCGCCGGTTCGCGGCTTCGGCATGGTCTCGGAACTCTGCTGCCCGAAGCTCAATACGACCAGGGGAATCCCCGTGCGACATCGGCGGCAGCGAGGCGTCGCGTCATAGACGCCATCAATTTCCATTATCGGCGACGCTCATAAGCACGAGGCTCCCGACCCCTGGGGCGCAGGGCCTACCGTTGCGGCCGATGTCCGGTGGCACACGTCATCACGCAGCCTCAACAGAGCTTGGCATGGGCCCGGACGGCAGTTGAGCCGTCCTCGGAAGCAGGAGCACAAATGCGCTACGCCCGCGACCTCCGCCGTACGGCAATTGCCGCTGTCACCCTGGGTGCGCTCAGCACACTCGCCGCGTGCGGTGACGCCGAAAACCCCGCCGACAGCAATTCCGTGTCGGAATCCGGTAACGCCGGTTCCGACAGCAAGACGATCATCTTCTCTACCGCCGACCCCAGTGCCCCGGCATTCCAAGCGCTGGCCAAGGGCGTGAAGGCCTATGCAAATGCCAAGGGCTACAAAGTGATAGCGCAGGATCCCGGCAACAGCGCGCAGACTCAGCTCAGCCAGCTGGAGAGTGCGATCACCACCGGTCAGGCCGCGGGGGTGTACGCGCTGATGGTCGACCCGAAGTCCGCGGGCCCCGCGCTCGAGGCGGCACAGAAGGCGGGCGTGCCGATGGTCACGAACGGCGTCCCCGCCGACTACGGCCTGTCCGGTCCAGTGCCGGGGGTGACCTTCGACGGGACCGACTACACGAAGATCGGCAAGCAGGTCGGAACCGAACTCGGCACGTGCGTCAAGGAGAAACTCGGCGGCAAGGCCGACGTCATCCTGCAGGCCAGCATTCCCGGGACCGCCGGGGCGAAGGAGACCGAGGCCGCCGAGAAGGCCGCCCTGAAGTCGACCGCCCCCGGCGCCCGCATCGTCAGCGAGATCCAGGTGACCACGGATGTCGCCAAGGCCCAGACGGACATGAACAGTGCCCTGCAGGGCCATCCCGACGCCCAGGCGGTCCTCGGCAACATCGACGAGGGTGCGCTCGGCGCACTCGGCGCCTACGAGGCGGCGGGCAAGGACCTGACGTGCCTGGTCCACCAGGGGGGAGCCGACGAGACCAGGGCCAAGGCCAAGGAAGGGAAGATCTACGCGATCATCGCGCTGAACTTCCAGGGGGACATGCAGCAGTCCATGGACACCCTGTTCAAGATGATGAAGGACCCCGAGGCGACCGGCGAACAGCTCACCGTCCCGGTGGAGATCGTGAGGGCCGGCCAGTGACCGGCACATCCACGAGCCGGCCCGACGTGCCGACCGGCGACGAGAACGAACCGGCCGGCGATGAGGGTGAGTCCACCGGCGACGGCGGCCGTTCGACACACCCCCGCGGCCCCCAGCAACTGCCTCGGACGGTATCCGCGCTCGTCTTCCTGAGGGACCAGGGCGTCTTCGTGATCTGGGGTCTTCTGATCGTGGTCTTCGCGTTCATCGGCCGGCCGTACTTCTTCACCGTCACGAACGCCGTCCTGGTGGCCAACGCGGCGGCGATCACGGCGATCTTCGCCGCCGGGGTCGGCATCGGCGTCATGACCGGTTCCCTGGATCTGTCGCTCCCGGGAACCGCGGCCGTCGCGAGCTGCGTCTGCGGCCGGCTCCTGACACACGGCAGCCCGACCTGGCTGTCGCTGCTCGCGGGGCTCGCCTGCGGCGTGGTCGTCGGCCTGCTCAACGGGCTGATCGTGCTGCGCGGTTTCAACCCCGTCATCGTGACCATCGGCGCCTTCTCGGTGCTCTCCGGTCTTGCCGCCGTCATCGCCGACGGCGACAACTTCCCCGGCCTGTCCCAGCTCAAGTTCATGGGCACCCACCACTACTTCGCCACCGGCGACTTCACCGGCATCCCCGGTCCCGTCTTCATCGTCGCCGCCGTCTACATCGTCGGCTACCTGTTCCTCACCCGGACCCGGGGCGGCCTGCGCGTCATGGCGGTGGGGGCCAACGCCGAAGCCGTACGGCGCGCCGGCATCAACAGCGGCGCCTACAGAGTCCTCGGCTTCGTCGTCTCCGGGACCCTGGCCGCACTCGGCGGCCTCGTCAGCACCGCCACCGTCACCCAGGCCGGCCCATCCGCCGACCCCTCGATCATCTTCAGCTCTCTCACCGCCGTGTCACTCACCGGAATCGTGCTCTCCGGCGGCCGCGGCAGCCTGCCCCGGATCCTCGTGGGCTCGCTCATCCTCGCCACCATCTCGAACGGGCTCATCATCCGCGGCGTACAGCCCTACTGGTCGACGGTGTGCACCGGCGCCCTTCTGATCGGCTCGCTCTTCCTGGAACGCGCCGTCCAGAACGGCGTCGCGAGCCGACTGATGGACGCCAACCTTTCGGCCCACCAGAAATAGAACACACCGAGGAACCAGGGAATCCAGGGAGCAGGCATGCCAACACCCGCCATGCAACTGTCCGGTATCGAGCACCACTACGGATTCGTACGCGCCCTCGACGGCATCGACTTCCGGATCGATCCCGGGGAGGTCGTCGGCCTCCTCGGCGACAACGGAGCGGGCAAGTCCACCTTGCTGAAGGTGATGTCGGGCGCACACCGCCCGAGCCACGGCACGATCCGCGTACACGGCCACCAGCGCTCCTTCCACGCACCGAGGGACGCAGCGGCCGCCGGGATCCACATGGTCTACCAGGACCTGTCACTGGTGGAACCCCAGGACATAGCGACCAATCTCAACCTCGGCCAGGAGATCCTCCGACGGGGCCCGTTCGGCCGGCTCGGATTCGTCAACCACAAGGCGCAGCGCCGCCACGCCGAGGAACAGCTCGACCGGCTCGGCGTCCGCACCGCGCCCATGACCCGCCCGGTGGAACTCCTGTCGGGCGGCCAACGCCAGGTCGTCGCGTTCGCCAGAAGCGCCATCCGGGCCGCCGGGAACTCCCGCGGGGTGCTCCTGCTCGACGAGCCCACAGCCGCACTCGGTTACGAGCAGACACGCCAGGTGGAGGACCTGATCCGCAAGCTGGCCGAACAGGGCACGGCGATCGTGGTCGTCTCGCACGACCTGCCCCTGTGCTACGAGGTCACCCAGCGCATGGTCATCCTCAACCGAGGACGCAAGGTCGCGGACATTCCGACAGCCGACGCGGACAGTGACCACGTCGTCGGCTGGATCACCGGCTCCCGGCCCTCGATGTTCGCATCCTGACGCGCGTCGCCCCGCCGCGGCGAAGGGGCTCACTCGGATCACCGGACGGGGACGGCTCGCAGAAAAGCATCGGCGAAGGTGTCGCACACCGCGAACCCCTCGGCATCACCAGCACCCCCGGCGAAGGCGACGACGGCCACAGCGACACCGAGACCGGCTTCCACCGCGCCGAACATCTCCTCCAGATCCCCGAGGACACCGCCGTCCACCGACACATCTGCGGCGGTCGCGAAGACACCGAAGCCGGCTTCTCCCCGTTCGACCGCTCGCTGTGGAACCGCCGCATGATCGCCTTCGGCGCCGAAGCCCAGAGCCTGGTCGTCCTCGGCTTCCTCCTGGCCCAGAACGCCACCGGCGCCGCCCGCTACCAGGAAGACCCCACCTACTCCGACGCCGAGTCCAAAGCCACCGACCTCAGCGACAAAGGAGAACCCCGCCGATCATGAACCGGGCTGAGGTGTCAGCCTCGGCGCCACCACCCCAGCCGAATCCGCTAACCTGTCAGGGACCGCTCTCAGTGGCGGTCCCTGATCCTTGCCACAACGGGGATGAATGCTCACTCAGAGTATTCAGCCACGTTTTACGCAAGGCCCCGCCTTCGTAGCTCAGGGGATAGAGCACCGCTCTCCTAAAGCGGGTGTCGCAGGTTCGAATCCTGCCGGGGGCACAGCAAAACGCCAGTTCAGGGGCCCTCCCGTCCGTCGGACGGGAGGGCCTCGTGGGCCGTCCGCTCATCGGCTGGCCCACGCAAGGCGCACGCCCGGTCTCAGCTGTCCACCGTGACTGGCACACCACCCAGATCTTCCACGACGGTCCACGGCCTGCCACTCCAGTCTGATCGCCAGGGCGGTGTATACGCCTACCGAGCCTGCGTATCAGCCCTCCGCCGAGGGCGTCAGCGAAAGCTCTCCGGTGCGCAGTGCCGCGATCACTCCGCCGTCCATCAGGAGGTCGGCGCCCGTGATGAAGCCGGCCTGTCGGCCGAGCAGGAACGCCGCAGCCTCCGCGACTTCGTCGGGCGTGCCGACGCGCTTTGCGGCCGACGTCTCGATCATGCGGCGGTATCCCTCGCTGCCGGGACCGGACATCTCGTCCCGGGCCAGGGGCGTCAGGATGATGCCGGGGCTGATGCAGTTCACGCGGGCCGCGCGCTTGCCCCAGGCGACAGCCATGGCCTGCACGCGCAGGGCGTTGGCCCGCTTGGACAGGGCGTAGGCCGCACCGGAGTTGCCCACCTGGTCGGGCTGCAGGAATGGCAGGGAAAGCAGCTCCGCGGTCTCGGCGTTGGCGAGCGCGTGCTCGATCTCTGGGACGTACGGGCTCTGCATGTGGCCTGCCATGCTGGAGATGACGACGCCTGCGCCACCGGAGGCGATGACGCGCGCGAACTCGTCGAGGACCAGTGCGGTGCCGAGCAGGTCGACGTGCAGGACCCGCTCGGTGGGCGCCTGGACCGGTGAGACGCCCGCGGTGTGCACGACCTGGGTGACGGGGCCCAGTTCGGCTGCCGCGTCGGCGAGGGCGGCGACCGCCGCGCTGTCGGAGACGTCGGTGACCCGGGTCGTCACGTCGTAACCCTCACCGCTGAGCAGGTCGGACGCGGTGTCCAGGGCCTTCTCGCTGTAGTCGGCGAGCAGCAGGGTGCGGCCGTTGCCCACGCGGCGGGCGATCGCGAGGCCGATGCTGCCCGAGCCGACGACGACCGCTACTTCTCTTGCTTTGTTCATGGTCGGATCCTTGAGAGTCGAAGAGGGAGGGGTGGGAGGTGTTCTGCCGGTGGGCGCTCAGTAGGAGCGACCGCCTTGCGTCACGGGCAGGGCGTCGAGTTCCGCCAGGTCCGCGGCGCTCAGCTCGATGTCGGCCGCGCCGGCGTTGTCCAACAGGTACTTGGGCGCGTCTTGGTGCCGGGGAGGGGGATCACGTACTCGCCTTGGGCGAGCACTCATGCCGGCGCAGCCTGGGCAGGCGGTGCCCCGAGCCTCTCGGCGATCTGCTTGACCCTGTCGGCGATGGCGAGGTTCTGCCGGAGCGCGTCCTGCTGGATGGGGACCCCGGCCGAAGGCTGGGGGGAGGGCCAGGCCGCGGCGGAAGTCGTCCTGCGGCAAGTCCTCGAAGGACGAGGAGCAGCAGACTGGGCGCTGTCAGTGGTTGACCAGTCGCATGCCCGGCTCGTGGAGGCGGTCGCCTGCCGCCGGGGCGAGGTTGTCGAGCCGGTTCAGCTGCTCGGCGGTCAGCTCGATGCCGTCGGCGGCGGTGTTCTCCTCGACGCGGGCGACTCGCTTGGTGCCGGGGATAGGTGCGATGTCGTCGCCCTGGGCGAGCAGCCAGGCCAGGGCCACCTGCGCCGGGGTGGCGTCGGCCTCGGTGGCGACCGTCACGACCTCGTCGACGATGCGCAGGTTGCGCTTGAGGTTCTCCTCGGTGAAGCGGGGGTTGTTCGCCCGCCAGTCACCCTCGGCGTAGTGCTGGGTGGAGCGGATGGTGCCGGTCAGGAAGCCATGGCCGAGCGGGGACCAGGGAACCAGGCCGATGCCGAGCTCGCGCAGTACCGGGAGGATCTCGGTCTCCACGTCCCGCGTCCACAGGGAGTACTCGGACTGCAGCGCGGCGACAGGGTGGACCGCGTGAGCACGGCGGATGGTGTCCGGGGCCGCCTCGGACAGGCCGATGCGACGGATCTTGCCGTCGGCGACGAGGTCGGCGAGTGCGCCGATGGTCTCCTCGATTGGCGTGTCGGGGTCGACGCGGTGCTGGTAGTACAGGTCGATGTAGTCGGTGCCGAGCCGCTTGAGGGACCCCTCCAGCGCGATGCGGAGGTTCTGCGGGCTGCCGTCGATGTGGCCCATGGCCCCGCTCCGGTGCGAGTACATGCCGAACTTCGTCGCCAGGACCACCTGGTCACGGCGGCCACGGACGGCGCGGCCGACAAGTTCCTCGTTCACGAACGGGCCGTACGCCTCGGCGGTGTCCAGATGAGTGACGCCCAGGTCGAGGGCCCGGTGGATGGCACGGATCGACTCGGCCTCGTCCGGCTTCTCGCCGGGGCTGAGGTAGACGCCGGACATCGTCATCGTGCCCAGACCTATACGGGAGACTTCCAGGTCTCCGAGCTTGACGTGCTTCACGGTGCTGTTGCTCCAGGGTTCTCGCGGGTGTCGATGTGGGTGTTGATCTGGGTGTTGATGTGGGTCTCGTCAGTGGGCGGAGGCCGGGACATCCGCCTGCTGCCGGGTGTCTTCGGGGCCAGCCGCCACGGCCCGTCCTCCACCGTTGATGAGGGTGAAGGCGATGACGGCGGCGAGTGCCATGACTCCGGTGGCCCAGGCGTAGGCGACGGTGTATCCGTGAACGGCGGCCTGCGCGGCGGTGTGCGCCCCGTTCGCTGCGAGCCAGCTGCCGGTCGCGCTGGCGGCGAGGGTGTTGAGCAGTGCGGTGCCGATGGAGCCGCCGACCTGCTGGGAGGTGTTGACCATCGCGGAGGCGACGCCCGCGTCCTGCGGGCGGATCCGCGCGGTGGCAAGGCTCATGCCGGGCATCGAGGCCATGCCCATGCCGATGCCGAGCATCAGTTCGGAGGGCAGGACGTGGGTGGCGTAGGAGCTGTCCGGCTGGAGACGGGTGAGCAGCAGCATGCCGAGCGCGGCCAGCAGGAAGCCGGGGCCCATCAGCAGGCGGGCCGGGACGCGGTTGACGAGGCGGGCGCTGATCTGGGTGGAGCCGATGACCAGGCAGGTGACCAGAGGCAGGAACGCGATGCCGCACAGCACCGGCGAGTAGCCCTTGTTCAGCTGGAGGAAGTAGGTCAGGAACAGGAACTGCCCGAACATTCCGATCATGGCCAGGCCGATCGAGAGGTAGGCCCCGCCCCGGTTGCGGTCGGTCAGCACCCGCAGCGGCAGCAGCGGGGCCCGGACGCGGGACTCGGCCAGGGCGAACGCGGCAAGCAGTACGACGGCTGCCAGCAGCATGCCGACGGTGACGCCCGCGCCCCAGCCGTCCTGCTCCGCGCGGGCGAAGCCGTAGACGAGGGCGACGAGACCGCAGGTGGCGAGAACGGCCCCCAGCATGTCGAGCCGGTCGCGGTTGCGCTGGTCCTCGCGGGTGCGGATGAAGGCGGCGGCGCCGACGGCGGCCACGACGGCGAAGACGATGTTGACGTACATGCACCAGCGCCAGTCCACGTACTCCGTCAGCGCACCGCCGAGGAGCAGGCCGACGGCGCCGCCCGCGGCGGCGATCGCGCCGAAGATACCGAAGGCCCGAGCGCGCTCCTTGGGCTCGGTGAAGGTCACCGTCAGCAGGGAGAGCGCGGCGGGCGCGAGGAGCGCGCCGAAGACGCCCTGCAGAGCGCGGGCGGACAGCAGCATGCCGGTGTTGACGGCGGCGCCGCCGAGCGCGGAGGCCAGCGCGAAGCCGGCCAGGCCAGCGATGAAGGCGCGTTTGCGGCCCCACAGGTCGCCGATGCGCCCACCGAACAGGAGCAGGCCGCCGAAGGCGAGGCTGTAAGCGGTGATCACCCACTGCCGGTTGCCGTCGGAGATGCCGAGGTCCTGCTGTGCGTGCGGCAGTGCGATGTTCACGACGGTCGCGTCCAGGACGACCATCAGCTGGGCGATGGCGATGAAGGTCAGGGCCTTCCAGCGCTGGGGGTCGAGCGCCGGCACCCTGGTGGTGGTGCTTTCTGTCATGGTGAGGTTCTGGGTTTCCGTGAGAGGGGGCGAGCCGACGCGGGGCCTGGCATGCAAAGGGTCAGGCGAGCGTCGAGGTGTCGATCACGAAGCGGTAGCGCACGTCGGAGGCGAGGACACGCTCGTACGCCTCGTTGATCTTGTCGGCGGGAATGACCTCGATCTCGGCGCCGATGCCGTGCTCGGCACAGAAGTCGAGCATCTCCTGGGTCTCGCGGATGCCGGCGATGAGCGAGTACGTGTAGACGCGCCGCCCCGCCGCGACGGCGGACGTGGGCATGGAGATGACCGGCTCGGAGGAGGCACCGAGGGTGACGAAGGCGCCGTCCAGCGCGAGCAGCGACATGTACGCGCCCAGGTCGAGCTTGCCGCTGACGGTGTTGATGATCAGGTCGAAGGTGTTCGCCAGCTGATCGAAGGTGGCCGGGTCGCTGGTGGCCCGGTAGTGGTCGGCGCCCAGGCGCAGGCCGTCGTCCTCCTTCTTCAGGGACTGGGACAGGACGGTGACCTCGGCGCCCATCGCATGCGCGATCTTCACGGCCACATGGCCGAGCCCACCCAGGCCGATGACGGCGACCTTCCGGCCGGGACCCGCGCCCCAGCGCTTGAGCGGGGAGTACGTCGTGGCGCCCGCGCACAGCAGTGGGGCCGCCTCGTCGAGGTCGATGCCCTGGGGGACACGGACGACGAAGTCCTGGTCGACGACGACATGGGTGGAGTAGCCGCCCTGCGTGAGGGCGCCGTCCTTGCCGACCGCGCCGTAGGAGAGGGTGTTGCCCCTCAGGCAGTACTGCTCCTCACCCTTGACGCAGGTGGCGCACTCCCGGCAGGAGTCGACCATGCAGCCGACGCCGACCCGGTCGCCGGGCGCGTACTTCGTCACCTCGGGGCCGACCGCGGTCACGATGCCCGCGATCTCGTGGCCGGGCACGACCGGGTACGTCTGCGGGCCCCAGTCGCCGCGCACCCAGTGGATGTCGGAGTGGCAGATCCCGCAGTACCGGATCTCGATCAGCACGTCCCGCGGGCCGACCTCACGGCGCTCGATCGTCGTCGGAGCGAGGGGTTCGGTCGCGGACGTGGCGGCGTACGCGTTGACGGTGAGCACAGTGTCTCCAGGGGCAGAGTGATGGTTCTTGCGGGGAGCTCCCACGGATGTCCAGCCTGCTGGCGTCCTTCGCGATGTGGCAGGCCGAGCTGTGCCACGGAGCCGGGTTCCGTGCCCTGGCAGGGCACCCCACGCGTCTTCCTCGCAGGTCCCGGCCACCCCACACTCGGAACACATGGATCGTGAACAGCACAGCGGTGGCACCCGCGGTACGGAGCTGGGGCGCTATCTGCGTGCCCGCCGCACCCAGGTGACGCCCGAGGAGGCCGGCCTGACCGCCGGCGTTGGGCTGCGCCGCACTCCCGGACTGCGCCGGGAGGAGCTGGCCACCCTGGCGGGGATCAGCATCGACTACTACGCCCGGCTGGAGCGCGGCAAGGAGACCCGGCCCAGCCCGTCCGTGATCGACTCCCTCGCCCGCGCGCTGAGGCTGGAGGAGGACGAGCACGACCACCTGCGCAGCCTTGCCGCGCTCGCCGCGCGCACGGCCCCCGAACCTCCGGCACCGCCCAGCCGCACCGTGCGCCCCGGGGTGAAGCTCCTGCTGGAGAGCATGCGGCCGCACCCCGCGCACGTGGTCAGCCGTACCGGCGACGTACTCGCCGCCAACCCGGGCGGGCTGCGGCTGCTGGCCGGGCTGGAGGACTGGCCGGCCAAGCAGCGCAACATCGGCCGCTACCTGTTCCTCCACCCCGCCGCCCGGGAGCTGTTCGACGACTGGCTGGGCCAGATCCGGGGCTGCGTGGCCCGGCTGCGGGCCCTCGCCGGCACCGACCCGGACGCGCCCGACCTGACCCAACTCGTGGGTGAACTCCTTCTCAAGAGCCCTGAGTTCGCTCGGATGTGGGAGCGCTACGACGTCCGTGGCCACTCCTACGGCCGTAAGACCTTCCACCACCCCGAGGTCGGCGACCTCGCCCTCGGCTACCAGTCACTCGAACTGGAAGGCACCCCTGGCCACCGGATGGTCGCCTACTACGCCGAACCTGGCACCCCCGACCATGACGCGATGATCCTTCTCGACCTGGCCGCCGGCGCGCCCGGAGCACCGCAGCGGACGGACGACACCGCCATGGACATCACCAAGAAGAAGTGAGAGGCGATGGAGTACCCCGTCTCGGCACCTCGGTCCTCTGATGCGGCGGCCCTACGCCGGTGACGCCGAGGCCGAGGGCTTGCCGAAGCGCTCCTGCGCCACCCGGTCCAGGAGCACCATCGCGTCGTGGTCGGGCGTGCCGGGTTGGGCGTAGAACGCCACCAGGAACTGGCCGTTGGTGCCGTTCAGCGTCATTCCCTGGAAGCCGAGGGTGAGGTCACCGACGTCGGGATGGTGGAAGAGCCGGCGCCCCTGGGTACTGCCCACGACGTCGTATCGGTCCCAGAGGTCGGCGAACTCCGGGCTGTGCTGCCGGAGTTCTGCGATGAGCGCGGTGAGGTCGGGTGCGTCCGGCTCGATGGCGGCCGGTCCGCGCAGCCAGGCCACGCAGGAGTGGAGTGCGTCCTCCCAGTCGTCGATGAGGGCACGGGCCGCCGGGTGGAGGACGACGTAGCGGGCGAGGTTGCGCCGCTCGGCCGGCCAGTCGTCGATGCCGGCGAACAGGCGCAGACCGCCGGGGTTGGCGGCGAGCACGTCGAACGTGCGGCCCACCACGTAGACGGGGTGGGGTCGCATGCTCTCCATCAGCAGCTCGATGCCCTCCGGCACAGTTCGGCTCGGACCCGACGACGGTGCGGTGACCGGCCGGTCGGCGCCGAAGGCGAGCTCTCGCAGGTGCCGGTGCTCGCCCTCGCCAAGTCGCAGGGCGCGGGCGAGAGCGTCCACGACGGCCGGGCTGGGGTTGGTCTCCGTCCCCCGCTCCAGCCGCGCGTAGTAGTCGATGCTGATCCCCGCGATCGTGGCCAGTTCCTCGCGGCGCAGTCCCGGCGTGCGCCGCAGTCCCCCACCGACCGGGAGGCCGACCTCCTCGGGCGTCAGCCGGGCACGCCGGGCACGCAGGAAGCGCCCCAGCTCAGTACCACCGTTGCCGCCGCTGCGCTGCTCACGTGCCATGGCCCCAGTGTGACAGCCGGGTACGCGAGTGCAGTATGCACAGATCAACGGGCGCCGTTCCTTCGCGCTGGGGTGCCCTGTCACACCACTGAACGCCGCTGCCGGGTACAGCGCGGTCTGCCACACGGCGCTCAGGTCCCGCAGGCTGAATCCGCGGTCCGACTTCCCGCGCCGACGCGCCGGTGATCAACCCGCGACTCGTCGTCACCACCGAGGACGGCCTCGTCGGCGAGACCACCCCGGCGGCAGCCGTGTCCCCCACCAGCATGCGAAGGAAGCCACCCATGACTACGACCTGGACGACCGACGAACTCGACCGCGTCGGCTCGGCGGAGGAGCTGCGGATCGCGTCCCTACGCCAGGACGGACGCCTGAGCAAGCCCCGCACGATCTGGGTGGTCCGGGCGGACGACGCCCTCTATGTCCGCTCTGTTTACGGGCCCCGCTCGGACTGGTACCGCAGCACGCGCGTGCGGCAGGAAGGGCACATCCAGGCCGGTGGTGTGGCGAAGGACGTGGCCCTGGTGGACGCCGGGGAGGAGACCAACGGCGTCGTCGACGCCGCGTACCGCAACAAGTACAGCCACTACGCCGCCGAGATCATCAGGGCCATCACCAGCCCCGAGGCGAGTTCCACGACCATGCGGCTCGACCCGCGCTGAGGCGCCGAACCCCCTGATGCCTTGATCCACCGGAGTAGACCTTGCTCGGCCTCGAACTCATCGTCGTCCTCGGCGTGGCGATCCTGCTGTGCACCGTGGCGGGACACCACCTCCGCGTCGCTCCGCCCGTCCTGCTGCTGTGCGTCGGCGTGCTGCTCGGTTTCGCGCCCGCGCTGCGCGAGGTGCACCTGCCGCCCGAGGCGATGCTGCTGCTCTTCCTTCCGGCGCTGCTGTACTGGGAGAGCCTGACCACCTCACTGCGGGAGATCCGCCGTGACCTGCGAGGCATCGTCCTGGTCAGCACCGTTCTGGTGATTGTCACGGCGTGGGCGGTTGCGGCGGTCATGCACGCTCTCGGGTTGCCGTGGGGTCCGGCCTGGGTGCTCGGTGCGGCCGTCGCCCCGACCGACGCGACGGCCGTCGAGGTGGTCGCCCGGCTGCTGCCGCGCCGCAACCTCACCCTCCTGCGCGCCGAGAGCCTGGTCAACGACGGCACCGCCTTGGTCGTCTACGGCCTCGCCGTCGGCGTCACGGTCGGCTCGGAGCACTTCAGCGTGCCCCGTGTCGGCGGCCTGTTCCTGCTCTCCTACGCGGGCGGCATCGCGGCCGGCGCGCTCACGGCCTGGCTCGCCACGCTGGTACGCCGCCATCTCGACCAGCCAGTGCTGGCCACCACCGCCGTGGTCCTGGTCCCGTTCGTCGCGTTCCTGCTCGCGGAGGAGATCCGCGCGTCGGGCGTCCTCGCGGTCGTCGCATGCGGGCTGATCATGAGCCAGGTCGGCCCGCGCGTGGGACGGCCGGACGCCCGCCTGATGGCGCAGGAGTTCTGGACGGTCGCCACCTTTCTGCTCAATGGCGTCCTGTTCGTCCTCGTCGGGCTTCAGGTCCAGTCCGCCGTGCGTGGTCTGACCAGTTCCGATCTGCGGCACGCGCTGATCGCCGTCGCAGCCGTGTCGGTGGTGCTGGTCGTCGTGCGCTACGCCTTCACCTTCCTCGCCGTACGCGTGATCCGGCTGCTGGACCGGCGCCCGCAGCAGCGTCTGCGCCGTATGAACGAACGCGCCCGGGTGGTCGGCGCTCTGTCCGGGTTCCGGGGCGCGGTGTCCCTCGCGGTCGCGCTGTCGGTGCCTACCGCACTCGACTCGGGTGAGCCCTTCCCCGGCCGCGATGTGATCGTCTTCGTGACGGCGGGCGTCATCGTCGTGACGCTGGTCGTCCAGGGACTGCTCCTGCCTCGCGTGGTTCGCTGGGCCCGGCTGCCCAGAGACAACTCCGTCGAGGCCGAACGCGTCCTCGCCGGCACCACGGCGACGGAGGCGGCGCTGAAGGTGCTGCCGCAGGTCGCCGCCGAGCTGGGCACCGATCCGGACGTCGTGGAGCGGCTCCGCAACGAGTACGAGACCCACCTGCGCGCCGTCCGCACGCACGGCAACGGAACCGACGACGACCCGGACCTGCGCCACAACCGCCAGTACCACGCCCTGCGTCTCGCGCTCCTCGCCCACAAGCGAGCCGCCGTCGTCCGCCTGCGCGACGAGCGCGACATCGACGACACCGTCCTGCGCCAAGTGCAGCGGCGGCTCGACATCGAGGAGGTGCGGCTGACCCAGCGGGAGACGACCCACTGACGCGACGCCCGCCGCGCAGCGCCCCTCCGAAGCCCCCCCCACGTTCCTCCACGCACAACAGCACCACGGCACCGACCAGAAAGAAGACCCCCGTGAAGAACCGTTTCCGTCTGGTGGCCGCAGCCGCCGGGGCGTCCGCCCTCCTCCTCTCCGCCCCCTACGCCCTCGCCGCCGCACAGCAGACCGACCCGGTCCAGGTCATCACCCACGTGAAGACCCTCGCAGCTTTCGACTTTGCCGCCGGTGAGGCGCCCGAGAACATCACCGTCAATCCCGACGGCTCGCTGACTCTCTCGATGCTGGGCAGCGTGGCGGGCAAGCAGCCCGAACTGGTCCGCATCTCCCGGTCCGGCCATCGCACCGTTCTTGTCACCGGGCGGATGGGCGACACCATCACCGGCAACACCCGCGACGACGACGGCACCATCTACTACAACGTCGCGTCCGCCGACGCCTCCCGCGTCGGCGTGTGGAAGGCGCCGCCGGGCGGCACCCCCCACCGCCTCGCCGCACTGCCCAGCGACGCCCTGCCCAACGGCCTCGCCCTCGACCCCTCCGGGCGCACCCTGTACGTCGCCGACAGCCACAAGAGCACGGTCTGGATCATCCCCACGGCCGGCGGACCGGCGACCGCCTGGCTGACCGACCCCGCCCTCGCCCCCACGCCGGACGTGCCACTCGGCGCGAACGGGCTGCGCTTCCACAACGGAGCCGTCTGGGTTTCCAACCTCAGCAAGGGCACCCTGCTGCGCATCCCGGTCACGGCCAAGGGCACGCCCGGCCCGGCGAAGGTCGTGACCGACAAGCTCCCGGGCGCGGACGACTTCAGCTTCCTGAGCCGCCGCTACGACGTGGTCTTCGCCACGGAGAACGGCCCGAACCAGATAGCCGTCGTCTCCCCGAAGGGAGCCGTCAAAACAGTACTGACCGCTGCGGACGGCCTCACCTCACCGACCGCCACCGCAGTGCGCGGCAACCGCCTCTACATCACCGACGCTGGCCTGAACGAGCCCCACACGGCCAAGCTGCAGACCGGGCACATCGACCTCAGTGCCCTGCGGGCCGACAGGACGCGCTGATCCGTGAACCGCAGACCGTAGGAACCACCATGCCCAGACCACCCGATCCGAGCGTCGAAGCAGACGTCGTCGCGGCCTTCCGCGCCCAGGTACGCGCGATGACCGACGGCGATACCGACACCCTCGACGACCTGCTCGCCGAGGACTTCACCCTCACGCACATCACCGGGTACGTGCAGTCGAAGGCCGATTGGCTGGCCCAGATGCGTGCCGGACAGTTCGACTACCACAGCGTCGAGGAGAAGAGCGTCACCGTCGACATAAACGGCGACGAGGCCCGCCTCGTCGGCCGCTTCATCACCGATGCAACCGTCTACGGAACCCGCGCGAACTGGCGTCTACAACTGACCATGGGCTACGTCCTCCAGAACGACACCTGGACCGCGCACCGTTCCCTTGCCACGACCTGGTGAGGCACCCCGAGCACAAGCCGTAGGCGTGTTACACCCGACGTGCAGAGTGTCGGCCGTTGGCAGCCTCCCGGATGGCCCGGTCAGAACGCGGGCGCCTCAGCCTTGTACGTCCATTCGTCTCAATCAGTCCCGTTCACGACCTCAGCCCTCTCATTCCTCGACCATCCCGATCGCGGACGGGAACGACTCCAGGAACTCGCGTCGCGCAGATTCCTGCTCCGCTTCAGCCAGGTCCGCGAGCACCTGCACGAATCGTTGGCGTTGATCTGAGGGCAGTTGCAGAAGCGCCCAGCCCACGCTCTCCATGATCTTCACCGCAGAGTCGGGATCCACTTCCTCGTCCCCGCAGCTCTCCAGCCACCACACGACGTCGACAAGCAGGCCGGTAAGTGCCGGCACGAGCGGATCCCTGTAAGTCATGCGGGCAACTTAGCCGTGCCCTACGACACCGGCTCAAAGTCGGTGAGTGTCCAACTACGTGACAACGCCCGCGCACATCAGCGGACGGCCACGAACGCCCATGGACGGTCGGAGCAGGTGAGAAGCGCCCTGGCTCAAGGTCGAGCCCATGCCCAGGTTGCTTCGGGACGAAGAGGTCCAGAGTTCAAGGCTCGCGACGCCGGCAGGCGTATGCCGGCTTCGCGAGTCCGGCGCTCCTACTGTCAGGCCAGCGCAGGCATGAACCCGCCGCGGGCGGTGCCCGAGGACAGCAGGGCAGACCAGTCGAGTGCCTCGGGCAGGTGGTCCAAAGACAGAACGACTACTCCGCCGGCCTGCTCGGCATCCGCGCACCAGTCACCCATGCCGCCAGATGCCGTGCCATCGTCGGCCCCGCCGACCACCGGCGCAGCGACAGCGGGGACGATGAGCCCGTGGTCCCCAGGTCCGTCGACCACGCACAGGGTGAGTCGGGGAACGATGCTCCAGCCCTCGCACAAGGGCAACGCCCCGTCCGACACGGTCAGGAGCGGCAAGGCATCGTGGACGGGCGCGTCGGCCAGCAGGAGCACGGGCGTGGCACCACGGACGAACAGCGTGTTCTCAGGATCCAGCAGCACGGGACCACTCTCGCAGGCCGGGGCATCGGAGCGGCAGCGGGGTGCCGAGGCGGCCAACAAGCACGGGTCGGCCACGGTCATCGAACCAACGTCCGACATCCATCGTTGACATCAACAACCTCAGACAGCGGCGTACCTCCTGGACAACCGGCATACGACGCACGGCAGCAAGGCGCCGAGTGCACAGAAGCCTGATCGAACCCCTAAAGCGGGTGTCGCAGGTTCGAATCCTGCCTGGGGCACCAGGGGAAAGGTGGAGCTCACGCTCCTGAAGGAGCTTCCTTGGCCCCTGCAGATGCTCGGTCAGCAGACCGCGGGCGGGACGCTCTGCTCGTACTGGAAGACGTTGTACGGGTCGTACTTCGCCTTGATCTTGCGCAGCCGGTCGAAGTTGTCTCTCCAGTAGGCGGTTTCCCAATCCTGCTGCGCGACGTTCGGCACGTTGACGTAGGCGCCGTTCACGTAGGGCCGCAGCGCCTGGCTGAACTCGGCGATCCAGGCCTGGCACTGCGAGGTGAGCGGGTCGCAGACGCCTGGTTGGTTCGAACGAGTCCCCCAGCCGACGCCTGGCTCGGAGTAGAAGAGCGCGTCGCGGTGCGGGAACGCGGTGCCGCCGCGAGGGCTCCTCCTGACGTTCCCGCCGAAGGCCTGGACGAAGAAGTTGGTGTCATCCGTCGGGGCCTGCTGAATGAACGAGGTGACGATCTCGATCGCTTCGCCCGGGAACGGCTTTCTGGTGAACTGCGAGAAGAACTTCCAGTTCGCCGGTTCGAGCTCGGTCGGAATCTGGAATCCCGCATATACGTCGCCCCAGTTGCCGACCTGCGTGGTGACTTTGGGGCTGTCGATCGACAGGATCGGGGCCAGCAACTCCTTCGCCTCGTCCGGCGTTCCCTCGGGGAGAACCCCGAACAGGAAGATCTGGTTTCTGTGGATCTCGAGCTGGGTTCCGAGGCGGGCGTCGGTGGTCGGCGCCGTACGCTGATATGCGTCGAAGATGGCGTGGAGGTCCTTGATACCCTTCCACGTCGCCTGGAGATAAGTGACGCTCTTCAACGGAGCCACTTTGTAGGTCAGTGACGTGACAATCCCGAAGTTGCCGTTTCCCGCCCCGCGGAGCGCCCAGAGCAGGTCCGAGTTGTTGCTCAGATCCGCCTTGATCGCCTTGGCGCACTCGTCACCCGACGGGATGACGATCTCAGCTCCCACAAGGCTGTCGCATGCCATGCCGAGCCAGCGGGTCAGGAAGCCGAATCCGCCGCCGAGCGTCGCACCGGACAGACCTACGCTGCCCTCCGTTCCGGTGGTCACCGCGAGGTCCTGCTTCGCGAGCGTGGTCACCGCTTCCAGCTGGTTGAGCCCGGCGCCGACCGTCGCGACATGCGAGTGGGCGTCGATGTCGACCGACTTCAGCTCGCTGATGTCGATCACGACGCCGTTGTCCACGTTCGACCAGCCCTCGAGGGCGTGGCGGCCGCTGCGCACCCGCACCGCGACGTCGTTCTGCCGCGCCCACGTCAGGGCGTTGACCACGTCCTGGGTGTTCTGGGCGAAGACGATGACCAGCGGATAGTGGGAGAAGAGCTGGTCCCAGCCGAGGCGCGCATCCGTGTACCCGGCGTCGTCGGGGCGCACGATGCGGCCGGTCAGTTCCGCCGGCGGGCATTTCCCGTGCCCGGGCCCTTTGCTCGCGGCGCTCGCGGCGCTCGCGCCGGGGGCCTCCACGGCCGTAATGCCCGGGACGGCGACAGCGCCGGCACCGGCGGCCGCCGTCGCCTTGAGCAGGCCGCGACGGGAGAAGTCGTTCATGGTCCGTGTCCTCTCGAACACCAGCAGACGCGAATCGGGTTTTTAGGATTATTTACGCGAAGTGGACGGTAGCAAGGGCGACCACGACGAATCGTCCCGACACGCTCGCAACCACAGCCAAGGCTCCTGACGCCTTGGCCCCCGTCTCACGTGCCGGCTTCGGACAGACGAGATCCGTCAGCGCAGCGGCAAACCGGGGCGGCACTTTGTGGCGCGGAAATCTGACGGACAGGCCGTGGGCAGTGCTGGAGCCGCTGTTGCCGACAGCAAGGGATCGTGTCCCACCACGTGCAACGCCGGTGGACACGCCCGCGACTTGCCCCCATCGACGGCACTACACCGTGGTTGAGGCGGGTGGGGGTGCAGCGAGACGTAGGCGCGCCTGATCTGTCGACGCACCCGCCGTCACGCCTGACTGTCGTCGGCCGAGGTTCATGCGGCCCGCGTCGTAAGGGTCCGTCGCCGACCAGGCCGCGTGGTCAGCTCTGGGCGGACCCTGGGCAGTCCGAGGTCCCCCGAGGCCGAACAACGGCGACCTGGAGTGACAGACGCCCCGAAGCTGCCAGTGACGAAAGCCCGGGTCAGAGGCCGTTCGATCATGCGATGGGTGTGGGACTTGAACCCACGGTGGCTCGCGCTACGGCGGTTTTCAAGATCGTTCATGGGGTGACTCAGGGCGCACCCGTGACGGGCGCGCCCTTATGTGCCTGCGGTGACCACTACCGGAACACGATGATCACAATGCTTCCATTGTCGAAGCGGTGATCGAAGCGGTGGTCGAACCGGTGGTCGAACCCGTGGTCGAAGCAGAGCCCGGGGTGGTTGAAGCAGAACCCGGGTCGAAGCGGAATCCCGCCGTGGTCGAAGCAGCGCCAGTCATCGTGGCCAAAGCACCGATTGCTGGTCACCTGGGTGTGCACGGCGGGGGCTGCCTCGGCCGTACCGGCTGCGCTGATCGCAGCGCCGCCAGCCATCAGAATGCCGGCAGCGAACGGCGCGACGAGACGCCTCGCGCGTTGTGCTCGCATGATGGATACGCCTTCCTTCCGTCGTCTGCAGCCGCGGAGCACGTCCCGAATCCAAGATCCCGCCGCACAGGACCCAGCCGACCAGGTGCGTACTCCCAGGATGCGGCCTATTTCCAATACGTCGGAGGCGGCATTTTGGATTGGCCCCTGGCGGACCTTGCACCCGGTGGTTCGAGACCAGCAGGAGGTGGGTTCACATGCTGCCGCCCCGCGGTCGTACTCGCCTCGGGCCCGGGCTCGGGAGGTTGATAAAGATCACGTTGGCGCCCCCCAGCCCTGGCCAAGGAATTGCCCGGTCCATCGCGCCACCCCACTTCGTACGGGCTCCTCTGCCGGACGAATACCTCACGGTCCGACATCACCAGCGGACATAGACGTCGCCAGACGGCGACGGATGCCAGCGGCTTTGACTGGGCTCAGGACCACCCGGGGAGCACGAGTCGGAGCTGTCCGCACTGCTGGGCGATCGAACTCCCAAAGCGGGTGTCGCAGGTTCGAATCCTGCCGGGGCACCACGCTTTACCGCTCTGACCTGGGGTTTCTCCCTCAGGGAGGCGTTCTGTTCGGCCTCGGACTCCTCGTCCGGGGCCGTCTGGGTGAGCGGACGGGGCGCCATCAATGCTCCAGCGGGCCCAAAGGGCTCGGTGCCCTCGATGTCAGTCACTCTTTCGGGTCGGCGATCCGGTAGCCGACCGTGGGCGTCGTGGCGATCACCGGCGGGCTGCCGAGCTTGCGCCGGAGCCTGCCGACGGTCACTGTCACGGTGTTCGTGAACGGGTCGGCGTTCTCGTCCCACACCTGTTCCAACAGCGTCTCCGAGCTGAGAGGGGCCGGGCTGGCCCGCAAGAGGGCCGCCAGGACCTCGAACTCCTTGACCGAGAGGTCGAGGTGGTGTCCGTCGCGGGTGGCCGTGCGGTGCACGGGGTCGAGTTCGATGCCCGCGGCTCGGAGTATGCGGGCGCGGGCGTACGGGCGGCGACGGGTCAGGGCCCGCAGACGGAGTACGAGCTCGGGGAAGTGGAAAGGCTTGACCAGGTAGTCGTCGGCGCCCAGGCTCAGGCCGCCGACACGGTCGGCCGGCGCGTCTGCGGCGGTCAGCATCAGCACCATGGGCCGGTCGTCCCGGTCGGTCACCATCTGGCAGAGCGTGTCGCCATGGATACCTGGCAGGTCCCGGTCCAGGATGACCGCCTCGTACGCGTTGGTGTCCAGCTTGGCCGCGGCCTCCAGGCCGTCGTAGGCGACATCCACTGCCATGCCCTGGTCCCGCAGGCCCTCGACCAGGACGTCGGCGAGCGACTTGGCGTCTTCCACCACGAGCACCCTCATGCCACGGCCTCCGCCTCGGACGCTCGGAAGAGGGTGACCGTGGCCTTGAGGCCGCCCTCGGCACGGGCCTGCAGGACGAGGGTGCCACCGTGTGCGTCGGCGACCGCCGCGACGATGGCCAGGCCGAGGCCCGATCCCGCGCCGATGCCACCGCCGGTCCGCTCGGCGCCGAGCCGACGGAACGGCCGGGCCAGTTGCGCGACTTGATTCTTTGTCAGCACCGGACCTCCGTTCTCCACGACCAGCCGCGCGTCCGTGCCCCCGGCGCTGGTGGCGACGCGGATCCAGCCGCCGGGCTGGTTGTGCCCGATCGCGTTGTCGATGAGGTTGTCCACCATCCTGCGCAACAGAGTCCGGCTGCCGCACACCCACGCGCCGGAACCACTGCCGGCGCGGTCGGCTTCCACCACGAGGCGCTTCGCGGAGGCCGTGGCGGCACGCTCGGCCAGGGCAGCTGCTGCGAGCCCGTCCAGGGAGACCATCTCGGTATCCAGCAGCGGCACTCCGTGCTGCGCGCGGGCCAGCGCCAGGAAGCCGTCCAGCAGCCGGTCGAGTTGATCCAGCTCGGTCCTGACGCGGCGCGCGAGGGTGCGCGTCTGCTCCTGGACGGGGCCCGGTTTGGCCAGCGCGACGTCCGCCGCGGCCCGCATGGTGGCCAAGGGGGTGCGCAGTTCGTGCGAGGCGTCGGCAACGAACCGCCGCTGCGCGGCGAATGCCTGCTCAAGGCGGTCCAGCAACGCGTCGATCGTTTCGCCGAGGTCCCTGAGTTCGTCGTGCGGACCCGGGACGGCGAGTCGTTCGTGCAGGCTGTCGGCGGAGATGCGACGAGTCGCCACGGTCATCGCGCGAAGCGGCCGCAGTACACGTCCGGCGGCGTACCAGCCCGTCGCGACCGACAGCAGCCCCATCACCACCAACCCCGCCGCCGAACCGAGCAGCAGTTGGTCCACCTGCCGGCTGTGGGCCTGGGCAAGCTGATGCTCCAGACTGCCGATCCTCGCCTGAGCAGCGGACGAGAACGTGCCGGGCTGGTTGCTCGGCGCCGGGGCCGCCCGGTAGGTACCGCCCGCCACCAGACCGACCACCGCCAGCATCGTGACGGCCGAGGCCAGGAACAGTCCGGCGTACAAGGCGGTGAAACGCCAGCGGACGCTGCGGCGGTGCACCGACCGTCCGGGAATCCCCAGTTCCGCTGCCATCGGTCCCCCTTGTCTCTGACCTGCCCGCTCAGGCTAGGCGAACCGGCCTAACAGCGGCATGACAGCGGCCGTTCCGCCCGCGTTACGGCACCGAGCGCAGCGTGGTGGCCCGCCAGGACAGGACGAGCGAGGGGCGGAACAGCGAGGATGACGGATGATCCCGGCATTGAGGTCGAGGGCCTGCGCAAACGCTTCGGGGCGACGCAGGCGCTCGACGGCATGACCTTCACCGTCCGGCCGGGGCGAGTGACCGGATTCGTGGGCCCGAACGGCGCCGGCAAGTCCACCACCATGCGGGTGGTGCTGGGCCTGGACGCTCCCGACCAGGGGCACGCGCGAGTCGGCGGACGGCCGTACCGGACTCTGGACAGCCCACTGCGCCACCTGGGCTCGCTGCTGGACGCAGGCGCCCTGCAACCCAGCCGGACCGCCCGCAACCACCTGCTGTGGCTGGCCCACTCGCAGGGCCTCCCAGCCGGCCGGACGGACCAGGTGCTCGAACAGGTCGGGCTCGCCGAGGCGGCACGGCGCCGGGCGGGCGGCTTCTCGCTGGGTATGCGGCAGCGGCTCGGCATCGCCGCGGCGCTCCTCGGCGACCCGCCCGCGCTCATGCTGGACGAGCCCTTCAACGGCCTGGACCCCGAAGGGATCCTGTGGATCCGCAGCCTGCTGACCTCACTGGCGGCACAGGGACGAACGGTGCTGGTGTCCAGCCATCTGATGAGCGAGCTGCAGGATGTCGCGGATCACCTCATCGTCGTAGGGCGCGGCCGTGTGGTCGCCGACACGGGCGTGTCGGAACTGCTCGCGGCACTCTCCGCGGGCCGCGTCACGCTGCGTACCTCCGCACCTGTCGCGGCGACGGAGGCACTGGCCCGCGCCGGCGCGACCGTGCACACCGAGGGGGCGGACACACTCGGCGTCAGCGGGCTGACAGGTGAGGCCATCGTGGCCGTGCTGAACGCGGACGGGGTGCCGTTCGCGGAACTGGCCACGCACCGCGCCACTCTGGAGGAGGCGTACCTCGAACTCACCCGGGACGCCGTGCAGTACCGCGGCGCCGGCGTCGGGGAGACCGCGCGATGAGGGGGCTTCGAGTCCTGCGTGCGGAGTGGACCAAGTTCCGCACCGTACGGGGCTGGGTCCTCGGCACACTCGGCGCGGCTCTGGCGTCCGTGCTGCTCCTGCTGGCCGGGACGGCGTCGACAAACCAGTCGTCGAACCAGTCGTCGAACCAGCACCGGCAGGACGCCGCCGCATTGCCGGTCGGCCCCGGCGGCGAGGCGGTCAACGACAGCTTCTACTTCGTGCACCAGGCCCTGACCGGCAACGGCAGCATCACCGTCCCCGTGACCGCGCTGACCGGCGTACTGGCCCAGGAACCCGGGCGGACCTCGCCCGGCATCACTCCGTGGGCCAAGGCCGGAATCCTCGTCAAGCAGAGCCTCGGCCAGGGCTCGCAGTACGCCGCGATGATGGTCACCGGGGCGCACGGCGTGCGGATGCAGGACGACTTCACCCACGACCGGGCCGGCCTGCCCGGCCGCCCCTCCGCGGCTTCGCCGCGCTGGCTGCGCCTGGTCCGCGCCGGGGCGACCGTCACCGGCTACGACTCGACGGACGGCGTGCACTGGGCCGAGGTCGGCAGCGCACGCCTGACGGGTCTGCCCGCCACCGTGCAGGTGGGCCTCTTCACCGCCTCCCCCGCGGCCGTGCAGACGAGCGGCTCGCAAGGGGGCAGCAGTCCTGCCGTGGCCACCGGAACCTTCGGCCGTGTGGCACTCGATGGTTCCTGGGCCCGCGGCGACCGGCAGGACGGCTGGCGGGGCGTGCAGGTGGGCGGAGGCGCCGGCACGTCCGGCAGCTACGCGGAGGACACCTCGGGCGGCTACACACCGACCGGCGGCGGCTTCTCCGTCACCGGTGCCGGAGACATCGCCCCGGTGGTCGGCGGCCCCTCGCTCGGCCCCGCCTACACCATCGAGAACTTCCTCGTCGGCACGTTCGCCGGGCTGATCGTCCTGACGGTCGTGGCTGTCCAGTTCGTCACCGCCGAGTACCGCCGCGGACTGATCGGCAGCACCCTCGCCGCGGCCCCTCGGCGCGGGCGGCTGTTGGCCGCCAAGGCCGCCGTGGTCACGGCGGTCGCGTTCACGGTCGGCGTGGTCGTCGCCGCCGTCAGTATCCCGCTCGGACGGCAACGCGCGCACGCCACCCACTTCGTGGTGTTCACCGTGCCGCACGCGGTGGAACTGCGCGCGGTCCTCGGCACCGGGCTCCTGCTGGCCGCCACCGCCGCGCTCGCGCTGGCGCTCGGCGCGGTGCTGCGCCGCAGCGCGACAGCGATCACCGCGGTCATGGTGACAACGGTGCTTCCCTATCTGCTCGCGGTCAGCGGCGTGCTGCCGGCCTCTTCGGCGCAGTGGCTGCTTCGCCTCACCCCGGCGGCGGGCTTCGCCGTCCAGCAGACACTTCCGCACTACGCCCACGTACTGAGCGTCTACACGCCGTCCTCCGGCTACTTCCCCCTCTCGCCCTGGGGTGGCTACGCCGTCCTCGCCGGCTGGACCGTCCTCGCTCTGACGGCCGCGACCCTGCTGCTGCGCCGGAGGGACGTATGAGTGCCACCGGCCTGCGCCAGACGGTCCACGCCGAATGGACCAAACTGCGAACCGACACGGGTCACGCGTGGCTGCTGCTGGGCCTCGTCGCCGTCACGGCATCCGTGAGCGCGGCAGTGACGGCGACCGCCCGGTGCCCCGCGGGTGGCTGCGGCCAGGACCCGGTCAGGATCAGTTTGACGGGCGTGACGCTGGGTCAGACGATCGCCGCGATCATGGCCGTACTGGTCATCGGACACGAGTACGGCACCGGCGTGATCCACACCACGCTCGCGGCGGTACCTCGGCGCACCACCGTTCTGGCCGCCAAGGCCACCGTCGTGAGCGGGACGGTCTTCGCCGCGGGAACCGTCGCCGTCCTGGCGTCCGTACTCGCCGGACGGAGTCTGCTGCTGGACAACGGCTTCACGCCCGCCCACGGCTACGCCGCCCTCTCCCTCACGGACGGGCCGACCCTGCGGGCAGTCGCAGGGTCGGTGATCTACCTGGTCCTGGTCGCACTGCTCGCCCTCGGCATCGCCACGGCGGTTCGGGACGCGGCGGTGGCGATGGGCGTCGTGCTGGGGCTGCTGTACCTCTTCCCCCTCCTCAGCCACGTGGTCACCGACCCCGACCTCCGGCGGCACCTCGCGCAGATCGGGCCGATGCCCGCGGGGCTGGCCGTCCAGACCACGACGGACCTGCGCCATCTCCCCATCGGGCCGTGGGCGGGCCTCGGCGTACTGGCCCTGTGGGCGGCGGGCGCGCTCCTCATCGGCGGCACGGTGCTGCGACTCCGCGATGCCTGAAGGGCTGTCGGCCCCGGAACGCATCCCACGCATGACGCGTTGATCGCTTCGCCGGACGGGCATCACCGCAGAACGCACTCAGCACACATGAGGCCGAGAATCGCGAACACGCGAGAACCACGGAGGAGTTCTTCCCGGGCCGGACACCCTGCAGCCGACGTTTCCGCAGGTCGAAGCCTCGCCCAGGGGAGACTCCCGAAGCGGGTGTCGCAGGTTCGAATCCTGCCGGGGGATGCCGCGAAGGGCCGGTTCGGAGGGAGGCAAGGCAGGCGGCACGCGGCGTCAGAGGGCCGGCAGGGGGCGCGGTCAGGCGCAGCGGCCTGCGTCGGAGGCGGTCATGTCCAGGCTGAGGCCGGTTCGGTCGAGGGCCGCGTCGGAGTCGCTCGTCCAGGTGCCGAAGGACTTGCGGAGTTCGAAGTAGTACGCGTGCGACCGGCCCGTTCCGCGTTCCCAGGTGCGGACGCTCCATCCGGCGCCGCGGGCGGCGGCGGTCACCTGGGTCTGGGCCGCCGGGGTCTGCGGCGCCGGGAAGTCGACCTCGAACTGCGGGGGCAGGGAGTCGTCGTCCGGGGTCTGCTGGCAACGCAGCAGGACGGGCCCGTCGTGGCGGCGCCCGAAGCGGGTGCCGAGCGCGGCCAGCAGGGGATCCTTGGACAGTTGGGCGAAGCGGGCCCGGGTCCTGTCGTCCGTTTTGTGCTGCTGCCAGGCTCGCGCTCCCACGACCGCCACCGCCATCAGGCCGAGGGCGACGACCGCCACCATGAGGCGGCGGAGGTTGCGCCGCCTCCACGGCCGGCCAGGTTCAAGCTCGGGCTTGGGGTCACCAGACATACTTGTAACACGCCTTCGCTTGCTTGCTGTCGACCTTGAGGATCACCGCGTCGTCGCAGGCGGCTTCCATGGGGAGCTGGACTGTCTTGGTGGCGAATTTTCCGCCGTGCCATGAATAGTGGTAGTTCTTCATGCGCAGACCGATATTGATGCCGATGTCATCGTTGGTCAGTGCCATGTGCCGGGCGCTCTTTGATTTTGCCAGGGCTGGACAGGGTGCGTCCTTCATCGTCGCTGAAGGTCGCACCCTTGATGGTGTCTCACTTCTTCCTGCCGGACACGAACACCTTGCGGCCTGAGCTCCGAACTCCCAGGATTGCCGTGGCTACGGCATGTGCAGCACCTGTTCGCCCCAGATGGTCTTGCCGGTGCGGGTGTAGCGGGTGCCCCAGCGCTGGGTGAACTGGGCGACCATGAACAGGCCGCGGCCGCCCTCGTCGAACACCCGGGCCCTGCGCAGGTGAGGGCTGACGCTGCTGCCGTCGCTGACCTCGCAGATCAGCGTCTCGCCCTTGATGAGCCGCAGCCGGATCGGCCCTCCGGCGTGCCGCATCGCGTTGGTGACCAGCTCGCTCACCACCAGCTGCGTGACGAACGCGGCCTCCGCCAGTCCCCACAGGGCGAGTTGCTCCGCCGCCAGCCTGCGGGCGTCGGCGACGACCGCGGGATTGCCGGGCAGGTCCCAGCTGGCGAGGCGGTCCTCGTCGAACACGCGGGGGCGGGCCAGGAGCAGGGTGACGTCGTCGGCGTGCGGTTCGGGGCACAGGGTGTCCAGGACGGTGTCGCACAGCGCGTCGAGTGAGGTGGCCGGGAGGGCGAGGGCGCCGCAGAGGTCGGAGAAGCCTTCGTCGACGTCGCGGTTCCGGGTGGTGAGGAGGCCGTCGGTGAACAGGGCCAGCAGGCCCCCTTCGGGCACGATGACGTCCGCCGCCTCGAACGGCAGGCTGCCGAGTCCCAGCGGAGGGCCGCAGGGCATGTCGATGACACTGCTGGTGCCGTCCGGGTGGATCAGCACGGGGGCGGGGTGGCCGGCGCGGGCCAGGGAGCAGGTGCCGGAGACCGGGTCGTAGACGGCGTACAGGCAGGTGGCGCCGACGTCGCCGGGGATCTCAGCGGTGGGATCGACGACATCGTCACCCGCGGTGTGGGTGATGATGTCGTCGAGGTGGGTGAGGAGTTCCTCGGGCGGCAGGTCGATGTCGGCGAGGGTGCGCACGGCGGTACGCAGGCGGCCCATGGTCGCGGAGGCGTTGATGCCGTGGCCGACGACGTCGCCGACCACCAGGCCGACCCGTGCTCCGGGCAGCGGCACCACGTCGAACCAGTCACCGCCCACCTGCGCGCCGCCGCCCGCGGGCAGGTAACGGGCGGCCGTCTCGACCGCAGGGTGCACGGCCGACTCCCGGGGAAGCAGGGCCCGTTGCAGTGCGAGCGCGATGCCGCGCTCCCGCGTGAACCGGCGGGCGTTGTCCAGGCAGATCGCGAGCCGGTCGACGAGGTCCTCGCTGATCGCCGTACAGTCCGGGCCGAAGGATTCCTCGTGCGAGGCCGCGTACCTGACGAACAGGACTGCCCCGAGGGAGACGCCCTGCGCACGGATCGGCACGGCGATGAGCGAGTGGGGGCCGAAGGTATTCGCGAGGGACGTCTGAATGGGGTCCTCGGCCAGCCAACCGGTGATCTCGGGATCGTCGGTGCTGTGCCGGACGGCCCGGCCCTCGGCCAGACACCGCGCGACCGGCGACGACCGTGGATGGATGCGCACCTCCGTGGTGATCAGTGTGTCGAGCGGGTGTGCGGCGGCCCATTGGTATGCCGCCATGCGCAGGGTGGTGGCACCCCGAGGAAGGACGGGTGCGGGCAGCTCACCGTGGAAGACGGGTTCCAGAAGGTCCACGCTGACGAAGTCGGCGAAGCGGGGGACCGCGAGTTCCGCGAATTCCCGTGCGGTTCCCACGATGTCCAGGCTCGTACCCACGCGAGTCCTGGCCTCGCTGATCAGGGCGATGCGCTCCCTGGAGTCGTACTGCTGGGAGTAGTCGGAGGCCGCGACGCCCACCGCGCAGACCGAGCCGTCCGCGTCCTTGAGCGGGAACACGTCCATGGCCCAGGCGTGCGCCTTGGACTCCCCGGGGAGCCTGACGATGGGCTCCGCCGCTTCCGCCTTCCCGGTCCTGGCCACGCGAAGGACCCGCCGCTCCACCTCCTCGATCGCGTTGCCCTGGAGGATCTCGGTGAGGCGCCGACCGCGGGCCTCCTCCTCGGAGAAGCCCCCCACGCCGAGCATCGGCCGGTTCCCGCGCAACAGGCACGCGTCGAGGTCGCAGATGGCCACGGCAAGCGGCTGCTGCTCGAACGTCCACTGCGGGAGCAGGGCGTCCCGGGGTGTGCCGGTGCCGGTGCCGGTGGTGGTGCCGGTGGTGGTGCCGGTGCCGGTCGTGGCCTCGGGCACGGCCGTCAGCAGGAGCAGGAAGCCGCAGTCCCGATCGGTGTCCTGCAGCGGACACAGGTTCACCTGCGCCTGCAGTGGGAGGCCGTCGCGGTGCCGCAGCGTTCCCTCGGCCGTCAGCAGGTCGTCCACCGGCTTGCCGATGATTTCGGCAGGGGCGTATCCGAGCAGTTCCTGCGCACCACTGCTCCAGCGGGTGATGCAGCCGTCCCGGTCCAGTACGCCTACCGCGGCGGACGCGTCCAAGCGAGCACCGGTGAATGGGCGAGTATCACGCCTGCCCCAGGTGTGCATGGTGGTCTCTGATCTCTCGTCGCAGGCAGTATCCACAGTGCGCCCGGGAGCATGCGATGGCAAGTTCCCCCCCAGCTGGGCGGCGGCGCGGGCGGCCTCGAACGGGAACGGGAACGGGAACGTCGTCGGGAGCACGCCAGCCGGTGACTCTCCGTGGAGGAATGGTGTCCGCTTCGTAGCACGAGCCCGTGATCAGGTCGGTCGAACAGCGCTCCGGCCGCCACCCGGCAACGGGCGTGCGCGGGGCCCGGGCTTTCGAGATGCGGCCATCGGCTGCCGCTGGATACGCTCGCAGTCGCCGCAGTCCAGACCTCTGCAGTGTTCACGCCTCCACGGGAGGAAGGTTGCGATGAGGTTCTCTCGCATGCGTATGCGCACAGCGAACGCCACGGCGACAGCCCTGGTCGCCGTCCCGCTGACGCTGATGGGTACGGCGTCGCAGGGCCACGCGCAGGACGCGTCTCCCAGCCCCTCGGGCACGTTCGGACCCGGCTGTGCGGGGCTCTCCCAGAAGGTCGGCACGGTCAAGGACAAGGTCGTGGAGGCCGCGGCCGCGTTTCCGCAACTCAGCCACCTGGTCTCCGCCGCGGTCAGGGCGCATCTGAACGGCACCCTCGACGGGAAGCCCGGCGTCACCGTCTTCGCCCCCGACGACCATGCCTTCCAGACGGTGACCGTGGCACAGCTGGCCTCGCTCCTCGCCGACCAGGGGCAGTTGAAGAAGGTGCTGACCTACCACGTCGTGGACCGGCAGATCACCCCGGACGAGCTCTCCCACGGCTCCTTCAAGACAGTGGAAGGCAGCAAACTGACCACGTCGGGCTCGGGCACCGACTTCAAGGTCAACGGCAAGGCGAACATCGTCTGCGGCAAAATCAAGGCCGCGAACGCCACCATCTACGTCATCGACGCGGTTCTCCAGCCGCCGTCCTGACTCCGCTCCCGATGCCGGGTGCCGCGGCCGACGGCAGGGGCCGCGGCCGACGGCAGGAGCGGTGGGGCCGACGGCAGGGGCGGTCGGGCCGTTGTTCAGCGGCGGATCCGGTCGAAGGCGAAGGGTGTCAGGGGCTCGGGGCGGTGGCCGGTGAGGAGGTACTGGGTGAGGTGGTGGCCGGTGGCCGGGCCCAGGGTGACGCCGAGCATGCCGTGGCCGGTGGCCGCGTAGGCGTTGGCGTGGCCCGGGACGCGGTCGATGACGGGGAGGCCGTCGGGGAGGAAGGGCCGTCCGCCGACCCAGGGGTCGCGGATCAGGCCGACCAGGTCGTCCGGGTCGTCGAACCAGCGCCCCAGGTAGTGCCGGCTGGCGAGGGCGACGGCGACGATGCGGCGCCAGTCGAGGCGGTTGTTGTTGCCGCTGAGTTCCATCGTGCCGCCGATGCGCGTGGTGGTGCCGATCGGTGAGGCGACGGCCCGGCGCTCGCCGAAGTAGAGCGTGTGCCGGGGCGCCGGGTCCAGGTCGACCGAGAAGCTGTAGCCCTTGCCCGCCTGGAGGGGCAGCGGATGGCCGAGGCGGCCGAGGAGGGTCGAGGAGCGTGTGCCGGCCGCGATGACGACGGCCGCGCAGGGGATGTCGCCCTGGGTGGTGCGCAGCGCGGTGACCCTGCTCCTGCTCCCGCTCCCGCTCCCGCTCCCGGAGGTGCGGAAGCCGGTGGCCTCCGCGTTCTCGTGGATCTTCACCCCGGATGCGGCGAGTGCCTCGCCGAGCGCACGGGCGAACGCCTCCGGGTCGACCACGCCCTCCCCCTCGACGAGGTACGCGGCGCGCACCCGGTCCGAGAGCGCCTCGTCCAGCAGCCGTGCCGCGGAGCCGGTGACGACGTCGTCGGGGAGCGGGTAGCGGTCGTGGGCCATCTCGCGCTGGACGGCGAGGTGGTGGCGGGCCTCGGCCGGGGAGAGGAAGGCGTGCACCATGCCGGGGCGGGTCAGGGTGGTGTCGACGCCGGCCGCGTGCAGGCCGTCGAAGAGGTCGAAGGTGTCGCGGTTCAGCTCGGCGATCGCCGCGTAGCCGCGCTGGAAGGCGGCCGGTGTGCTGCTGCGCCAGAACCGCCACAGCCACCGTACGAAGGCCGGGTCGGGCAGGGGACGCAGGTAGAGGGGCGAGTCCGGGCGGCCCAGTGAGCGCAGGGCGTAGCGCACGACGCCGGGGGCCGGGACGGGGGTGGAGTGGCTGAGGCAGATCCAGCCCGCGTTGCCGCGGGAGGCTCCCGAGGCCAGGCCGCGGCGCTCGACGACCTCCACGGGGACACCGGCTTCGGTCAGGTAGTAGGCGGTGCAGAGGCCCACCACGCCGCCCCCGACCACCACCACGGGGCCGTCGCCGCCGAGGCCGGGCGTGGTGGTCATGACGCGGATCCGTACGAGGCGAGGAACTCCCGGGTCCGGGGCTGGGCGGGGTTGTCCAGGACGTCCTGCGGCCTGCCCTCCTCCACGATCCGGCCGCGGTCGACGAAGACGACGTGGTCGGACACCTCGCGGGCGAAGGGGAGTTCGTGGGTGACCAGCAGCATCGTCATGCCGTCCGCGGCCAGTTCCCGCATCACGCTCAGCACCTCGCGGGTGGCCTCCGGGTCGAGGGAGGACGTGGGCTCGTCGAAGAGCAGTACCTCGGGTTTGAGGGCGAGGGCCCGTGCGATGGCGACGCGTTGCTGTTCTCCGCCGGAGAGCATCTCGGGCTGGGCGAGGGCGCGGTGGGCCACGCCGACCCGGCGCAGCAGCGTGACGGCCCGTTCCAGCGCCTCCTGCTCGGGGACACCGGCCGTGCGCTGGGCCAGGACGACGTTCTCCACGGCGGTGAGGTGCGGGAAGAGGTTGAAGCGCTGGAAGACCATGCCGACCGTACGGCGGAGTCCGGGCAGGTCGCGGCAGACCTTCCGGCCGTCCTGGTGGACGACTTCGCCGGCCACTTCGACGGTGCCCGCGTCCGGGGATTCCAGCAGGTTGACGCACCGCATCAGCGTCGTCTTCCCGCCGCCGCTCTGCCCGATGACGCTCACGATGCTGCCCCGGTCGACCTCCAGGTTCACGTCGTCGAGGACCGTACGGCCGTCGAAGGCCTTGCGGAGACCTCGGATGCGTACGACCGCCCCAGCGGGCGACGACGACGTGGTCCTGGTCTCGGTCGTGGTGACAGGCTCGGTCATACGACCGCCTCCTTCCGGTCGGTTGCCGCGGTGCCGGTTCCGGTTCCGGTTCCGGTTCCGGTGCCGGTGCCGGTGCCGAGGTCGGCGGCGAGCAGGGCGCGGGCGGCACGGATCCGGCGCCGTCGCCACGGGGACAGGGGGACGCCGGCCCGTACCTTCCGTTCCAGCAGCAGGAGCAGCTGGGAGAGCGGGTAGCACAGGGCGAAGTAGACGGCGGAGATGACCAGGTAGACCTCCAGTGCCCGGAAGGTGGCCGAGGTGATGAGCCGCCCCTCCGACATCAGCTCGGCGGCGGAGATGGTGACGAGCAGCGAGGTGGACTTCAGCAGGTCGACGAGCATGGTGTTGGTACCGGCCAGGGCGAGACGGACGGCCTGTGGCAGGACCACGTGGCCGAAGATGCCGGCCCGGCCCAGGCCCAGTGCCTCGCCCGCCTCGGTCTGTCCGGCGTGCACCCCGCTGATCGCGGAGCGGAAGATCTCGGAGAGGTAGGCGGCGTAGAAGACGACGAGGCTCAGGCAGCCGGCGGTGAACACGTCCAGCCGGATGCCGGCCGAGGCCAGGCCGAAGTAGGAGAGGAAGATGATGGCGAGAAGGGGGACGTTCTTGAAGACCTCGGTGTAGACGGCGGCGAGCGCCCGTGCGGGCCACACCCGGCTCAGCCGGAGCAGCGCCACCGCCAGGCCGAGGACGACCGCGCCGGCGAAGCTGACCACGGTGTAGGACACGGTGCGGCCGAGCGCGGCGGTCAGGTCGGGTCGGTAGTCGGACCAGGGGACCTGGAAGAAGCCGGACATGTCATCCCCTCACTGACCGGTGGAGCCGGTGGAGCCGGTGGAGCCGATGGTCGGCGGGGTCCAGTCGGCGGGGCGGTCGACGCCCCGGCGTGCGGCGGCCATGCCCGCCGAGGGCTTGAGGAACTGCTCGGGATCGCCGCCGTACTTCTTGATGAGCTTCGCCAACTCGCCGTTCCGGTACATGGCGTCGATCTGCGCGGAGATCGCCTTCTCCAGCTTCGGCTCCTGCTTCGGGAGGTAGAAGCCGGTCTGGTACGGCTGGAAGTAGGAGTACGCGGGCTTCGCCTTGACCTGCGCGGCGGTGGGCGGGGTCAGGTACTCGGTGCTGATCTTCAGGTCCGGGCGCTGTTTCTGGGCCGCGATGATGAGCAGGGGGTCGAGGAAGCCGACGTCGATGCGGCCGGCGCCGAGGTCGTCGAAGACGCCGTTGGCGTCCGGGTAGGCGTGCAGCTTGGCGCCGGGTACGGACTGGATGGACTTGACCCAGACGTAGCCCTCGACCGTGCCCAGGTTCAGGTTCTCCAGGTCGTCGACCGTCTTGTAGGTCTTGCCGTCGCGGACGGCCATCGCCGGGGGCGAGTAGTAGGGCGGGTCGGTGAACAGGCCCTGCTTCTGCCGGTCGGCGGACCAGGCGACCCCGCCGATGGTGAGGTCGACCCGGCGGGACTGCACCCCGGCGAGCATGCCGGCGAAGTCCGTCACCTGCGGCTTGATCTCCAGGCCCAGCTTCTTGGCGGCGTAGGCGAGGATGTCGCCGTCCAGTCCGACGATCCTGCCGCCCTGGACGGTGGTGTACGGCGCGTACGGCTCGACGGCGACCTTGATGACGCCGGGTGTGAGGGTGCCGAGGGCGGCGGTCTTCGCGGAGACGTTCTTCGGGGCGTCGTCACCGCCCGAGCCGCAGGCGGCAACGGAGGAAAGCAGGAGGAAAGTTGACAAAGAGGCGGCGATGGAGCGCACACGGATCATCGGCATGGGCCTTCCGTTCCGGCTGAGGGAGCCCGCCGTTCACCGCGTTGTGCCCCCGGCGGGGAGGTGATTGGGGCCATACGCTAAGGAGCGGCCCGCCGTACGTCACCGGTCACTTCGTACACAGTTGTGGCTGGAATCGTTCCCTTCCCTGTACGGTGCGTCCAAGCCAGGCCCGCCCCGCGACGGGAGGAACGCCCGTGCTGAGCCCGTCACTCGCGCAGGAGATCGCCGGGGACACCTCCGCCGTCATCGGCTTCAACGTGCTGATCACCGATGCGGAGGGCATGGTCATCGGCAGCGGCGACAGCAGCCGTGTCGGCACCTTCCACGAGGCGTCCGTGCAGGTCGTCCGCACCCAGGAGGCCGCCACGCACAACGCGTCCCAGGCCCAGCAGCTGCGCGGTGTGCGCCCCGGCATGACGCTGCCGCTGATCGCGGGCGGGCAGGCGGTGGGGACGGTCGGGATCACCGGGACGCCGGCCCAGGTCCGGCGTTTCGGGCTGCTGGTGAAGCGGCAGACGGAGATCCTGCTGCGGGAGTCCGTGATGCTGCGCTCCCGGCTGCTGGCCGAGCGCGCGGGCGAGAAACTGCTCGCCGACATCGCCGCCTACGATCCCGAGGTCGTCGAGGGCGAGTTCCTCGTGTTCCGGGCCGCCGAACTCGGCTTCGACCTGCGGCTGCGGCGGGTCGCGGTGGCGTTCGAGGTGACCGTGCCCACCGCGGCCGCGCACCGCCAGGCCGCCCACCGCGCCGACCACCGCGCGGCCCACCGCCAAAGCGCGCAACGCCAGACCACGCAACGCCAGACCACGCAACGCCAGAGCACGCAACGCCAGAGCGCACACCGCCAGAGCGCGCACCGCCAGGCCGCGCCCACCCTGGCGCTGGTCCGTTCCGAACTGCTCCGCACCGTCGGCGAGGTCTTCGCCGACCCCCAGGACATCATCGCCGCCACGGCCCCCGGCTGGATCGGCGTCCTGCACCGGCTGCCGGCCAAAGGCTCCACGGAGTCCCTGGCCGCCGACTGCCGCCGCGTCACCGACGCCATCGCCGCCCAGGACGGGCTGGCCGCCCGTGCGGGCATCGGCGAGCCGGCCACCTCCGTCGGCGGACTGCGCGACTCCTACCAGGACGCGTGCGAGGCGCTTCGCCTCGGTACCCGCGTGGCGGGCGGCTCCGCCGTCCACCTCATCACCGATCTGCGGGTCCACCAGGTACTGACCGCGGTGGGTCAGTCCGCCCGCAACCGGCTGGTCGACCTCACCACCGCGGACCTGCGCACCCAGCCGGACTGGCCGGCGCTCCGCGACACGATCACCGCCTGGTGCGAGAGCGGGTTCAACCTGGTCAGGGCGTCCGAGGCCCTGCACGTCCACCGCAACACCGTCGTCTACCGGATGAACAAGATCGAGCAGATCACCGGCCGCCCGCTGCGCGAACACCGGACCACCATGGCGCTCTACCTCGCCTGCCTGGCGGACCAGTTGGGCGGCGGCACCGACTCCGGCAGCGGAGCCGACCGCGATCACGGCTGAGGGTCGTAGGTCTCAGCGCAGTTGCTCGGCCAGTCCGACGATGATGCCCTCCGGGCCGCGCAGGTAGCAGAGCAGATGGCTGTCCTCGAACCGGGCGATCTCGCCGACGAGTTCGGCGCCGTGCGGGCGCAGGCGGGCAACGGTGTCCTCGATGTCGTCGACGGCGAACATGACGCGGTGCGTGCCCACAACGTTGTGCGGCCGGTTGCGCGGCCCGGCACTGCTCGCCGCGGGACTGCGGTACTTCGCCAGCTCGAGCCGGCCGTGACCGTCCGGGGTCCGGACCATCGCGATGTCGCAGCGGACGCCGTCGAGTCCGGTGCACCGGTCGGCGAAGAGGCCCTCGACCTCCGCCCTGCCCTCCAGCTCCATCCCGAGTTCCACGAAGAACGCGATGGCGGCGTCCATGTCCTCGACGACGATGCCCACGTTGTCCATCCGCTGAATCGCCATGCTGGTCTCTCCGTCTTCCTCGTACGGCCGGTGGCGGCCGCGTGACCGC
Source organism: Streptomyces sp. NPDC058464 (assembly GCF_042721035.1). Taxonomy (NCBI): domain Bacteria; kingdom Bacillati; phylum Actinomycetota; class Actinomycetes; order Kitasatosporales; family Streptomycetaceae; genus Streptomyces; species Streptomyces sp. NPDC058464. Next base: position 90,210 of record NZ_JBHXMA010000016.1, on the reverse strand, counting down.
TGATGTCCCTGGGACGGAGCCGGTGGCACGTTCTCGACATCCGCAGGCCGCCGGACTCCGGAAGATCCGGACCGCGCCTCAGGCCGGATTCATCCGCGTGTACCGACCCGCCGCCACCACGACGCAAATGGCTCCCACGAAGGCCCGCACCGTGGTTGCCAGACGGTGTCCCGTCGCCGTCCGGTCCGGGGGTGCTGGGTTCACCCCAGCCCGGGCAGGCTGCGCAGTTCCCCGATCCGCAGGAGCCGCGCCATGAGGACGAACAGCAGGGCCATGGTGGTGCCGCCCGCGGCCAGGGAAAGCGCCGGTGTCCAGGAGGCTGATGCCAGGTCCTGACCGCAGACTCGGGCGATGAGCCAGCCGGCGGCGCCGGCAGCGGTGGCGGCGGCTGCCAGCCGTGTGTAGGTGCGGCAGATCCGCCGGCCGTCCAGCAGCCCCTCGGTGCGCCGCCGCAGCCGTACGGCCGTCAGCAGGAGGCCGATCGCGTAGGCCAGGGCATAGGCGGCGGCCATCCCGGTGACGGCCCAGCGCGGGGACAGCAGGAGGTGGCAGGCCGCAGCGAGGACGATGTTGATGGCGCTGATCCACACCGCCATCCGGAACGGTGTGCGGGTGTCCTCGAAGGCGTAGAAGCCGCGTAGCAGGAGGTACTGGGCGGAGAACGGGATCAGCCCCAGGCCGAAGGCCTGCAGCATGTGGCCGAGGGGGCGGGTGGCCGCGGCGTCCGCGGCGCCGTGGGCGAACAGCAACTGTGCGATCTGCGGTCCGAAGGCGAGGAAGAAGAAGGCGGCCGGGACGACGGCCACGCCGCTCACCCGCAGCGCGCGGGACAGGTCCGTGCGCAGGTCGTCGACACGGTGTTCGGCCACCGCCCGGCTCATGCGCGGCAGCAGGGCGGTCACGAGGGAGACGGTGACGATCGACTGGGGCAGCATCCAGATCTGCTGGGCGTAGCTGTAGGCGGTGTAGCCGACGCCGTCGTGCGGCAGCGCGGCGTCCGCGGAGGAGGCCAGGCGGGTGACGACCGTGCTCGCCACGAGGTTGGCCAGCACGAACAACAGGGTCCAGCGGGCCGCGTTCACGCTCTTGCGCAGGCCGGTGCCGCGCCAGTCGAAGCGCGGACGGAAGCGGAAGCCGGCCGCCAGGGCGTAGGGGATCAGGGCGAGCGCCTGGAGGGCCAGGGCGAGCGTGGTCCCTGTTCCGAGCAGCCTGACCTGCGCACCGGTGAGGTCCGAGACCTGTTCGGGGGCGGTCAGCAGACCGAGGTAGAGGCCGAACATGGTGATCAGCACGATGTTGTTGAGGACCGGGGTCCACATCATCGCCCCGAACCGGTCGCGGGCGTTGAGGACTTGGCCGAAGATGCTGAACACGCCGTAGAAGAAGATCTGCGGGAGCAGGAAGCGGGCGAAGACCACGGTCAGCTCGAAGGCGTCGTGCGTGGCGGGCGTGTCCCGCTGGTAGACGCTGATGATCTCAGGGGCGGCCCAGGTGGCCAGCGCGGTCCCCACGCCGAGGACACACAGCACCAGGGTGACCAGGCGTTGTTCGAAGGCGGCGCCGCCGTCGGGGTCCTCCGCGCGGGCCCGGACCAGCTGAGGCACCAGGACGGAGTTCAGCGCGCCGCCGATCAGGAGAAAGTACAGGCTGGTCGGCACCGTGTTGGCCTGGTTGTAGGTGGTGGCCAGCAGCCCGGTGCCCAGGGCGGCGGCCTGCAGCACCTGCCGTATCAGCCCGGTGGCACGCGAGACCACCGTTCCCGCCGCCATCGACGCGGACGAGCGCAGCAGGCCTCCTCCCTCGGCCCTCTTCGGCGCGGCATGCCTCCGCCTCGTGGCCGACCGGTCCGACGATGCCTCTTCGATCATGGGCACAATCTACGATCCGGGCCCGATCCCGAGGCAGCGGAGAACGAGCCACGACCGGACGCCCGCCCCTCCCCCGACGGACTGCCGGAGAGCCTCGACCTGGGAGAGGGGGACGAGGCGGCGCAGCCGCCGCGGCAAGACGCCGAAGGACACGTGGCGTTGCCACCGCGTTGCCGTCTCGGCCAGGGGAAACGGCTGCGTCGGCCCGGTGTCGGTGCGGCCTGCTCTACTTGGGCCCAGGACCCGGTGAACGACGGAGACCGACATGGGTGTGCTGTACGACTACTTCCACGCGGCCGATCACACCTCGGCGGTGGACCAGGCCATCGGACCCGGCGGCGACTGGCTCCGCGGGACGTCGCTGGAGGAGGCGGGCGCGGACTGGATCGACGCGAAGGGCCTGGACCCGAACGTCGTCCTCGGTCAACTGGTCGCCCACGCCGAGGGCATACCCTTCGCCGACCAGCAGGACGCGCCGGACCTGGTCTGGCCCGAACCGCCGTACCCCCAGGGCGAGCCCACCGACCCCGGCTCCCCCTGGAACACGGGCCTGGTCCTCCAGCAACTCCCCGATCGCTGGCGGGACATCCTTGCCGCCCTCCCCGAGGACGCCGTCCCGATGGTGGCGGCCCAGTGGTACGAGATCGAGGAGGTCGACTTCACGGACTACCTCGACGCCAAGGACACGATCGACACGTTCACAGCCCTGGCGTCCCGCGCACGGACGGCGGGCGCCCATCTCTACTGCCGGTGCAGCCTGTGAGACCGGAGGCAACTGTCAGCCGGGCCGCTGCACATCCGGCCTTCGGCGCCGGTTCTCAGCTCGATGGTGAAGCCGTCGGCGGTCACCCCCTCGTACGACGGCGTGAGGGTCGGTGTCCCCGTGGCTGCCGGCTCTGCAGCCGCGGCCACCCTTACCGCCAGCCGCCGGTGAAGTCGCTGCTGAGCTGGGCGTCGCAGATGTTGTAGCCGCCGGACGCGTGCGCGGACTTTGTCTGCCCGTCCACGGTCACGCTGCAGTTGATGTCCCCCGAACCCTGCAGTTGGGCGTTGAGCGTGTAGTACATCGCCCCCTTCTTGAAGGGCAGGGTGGCCTCGAACCTGCCGTCCCTGAACACGCCCTGGCGGGTGTCGCTGTCGGAGCCGTAGGTGATGTCGAGACCGCCGAGCACTCCGGCCGGGGCGGTTCCCCAGACTTTGAAGACGACGGTCTTCGGGGCGTCGGCCTTCTTGTCGACGGCCCTCTCGTCGCCGGCCTCCTTGCTGTCGTCCTTGGCGCCCGCGACCGCCCTGTTGCCGGTCGTGGTGGTGGACGTGGGCTTCGAGGCGCTGCCGCCGACGGATGCGGTGGCGATGCCGAGGACGACGGCCACGCCGATGAGGCCGAGACAGCCGAGACCGATGATCTTTCCTGCGCCGGGTCCCTTTTTCGGCGGCTGCGGCAGGAACGGCGGCTGCCTGTACGGCTGCTGCGGGCCGACCCATCCGGGATGCTGCGGCTGCTGGTTGCTCATGGGTCCCCCTCAGATGCCTGCTGTCGAAAGCAAAATGTGGGACATGTGCAGATGGCGTGCGGTTGCCGCTTACCTGAGGGATTCACCCGGTCGTGCTAAAGCGGGCAGGCGCGGCTGCGGCAGCGGAATCCGCCCAGCTGCTGGAGGCCACTTGGACAGGGAAAACGCAACTTCGACAGGGGCCGCAGAGGCAGCTACCTTCACCGCCACCGAACCGGGCCCACAGCAGGCACCCCCGACCAGGGAGAGACGCATGCCCCGTCTTGCGCTGTACACATTCGGCGTCCTGAAGTCACCTCTCGCCGATCCCGCACCTCTCACGCGCGAGTTCTACGACATGGGTGAGGCCGTCTACCCGAAGATCAGTCAGCATCCCGGGTACCTCGCGCACGCGGAAGCGGCAGGCGGTGACCGGGGCGTGCTCTTCGAGGCGGACTGGGGTGTCTGGGGAGAGTTCGCCGTACCGACCTGGTACGGCAAGGGCCGTACGGCGCAGACCACCGCCCTGGCCGCGACCCTCTCGCTCTGGACCGACCTGCGCTCCGCCTTCGACGCCGTCTACACCGGTCCGCACCGTGAGGCGCTGAACAGGCGTTACGACTGGTTCGAGAGGACAGGACACCCAAGTCACGTGTTCTGGTGGGTCACCGACGGCGTGATACCCACCTGGCAGGACGGGGTGTCCAGGCTGGAGCACCTCCGCGACCACGGCTCCGCGCCGCACGCCTTCACCTTCCACCACTCGTTCGCCCCGGACGGAACTCCGACCAGGATCGAAGGCATCGGGCCGCAGAGCGACCAGGTTCGCTGACAAGGAAGCCTGACCTCGATTCGGCGGAAACGGCAGCGCGAGTCGATCAGCCGGCGACCGGGCCGATTCCCGGGCGGCGTCGCCGCGCCGGTCAGCTGGCTCAGCTGGCTCAGCTGGCTCATATTGCCTCGCCGAAACGGACCCGGCCTCCGTAGCCTCCGTATGGTCCGCGCCGGGGCCCAGGTTGGCCGACGGCAGGAGCGGTACGAGGAGCGGAGGGACGGTGAGCAGGAGACGCTACGTCGCCAGGGGTGTGCCGGGTGGCTACCGCATCTGGGACAACCGAGGCCGCCGATGGTGGGGAGATCTCTACGAGTTGTGTCCCGACGATCTCCTGGCCGAGCTCAACGGCGGGGCGGACCAAGGGCGGATCACCGTGCTGATGAAGCGCTACCGAGCGCAGAGGCGGTAGGCGGTAGCCGGGTACTCGGGTCAAAGGGGCCGTCAGCCGTCGCGCAGCCCTCGGCGGTACGAGACGAGCACCCCCTCTGCCCGGTGCCCCGGTCACCGCTGGGGCACCATGGTCTTCCCTCAACTCACCTTTGTCGAGGGACTGTTGGAGCCGTGCGTGAATTCGTGAGGTGCTCGGGGACCGCGGCGGGGATGATCCGTTCATGCGCATACGACGAGAGGCCCGCTGGGTCCTGTGGGGGCTGTGGCTTGCTTGTCTCGGGTTCTCCGTCTGGTTCTTCGCGGAGGTGATCACGCTCTTCCTGCAGGCCGAGTCGTGGTGACGCGGCGAGGTGCCGTGCCACTCCCGCGCGGGAACGGACGGGAAGTCGGGATGCGCCGGGGCGCCTGCCTTCGCCTTCACGCCGTCGGGCGTCGGTGGCCGGATCCGGTGATGGCGTGGCGGCGGGCGGGGAGATTTCCCATGGCTGGGGCGCGGGCGGCGGGGCGGCGGGTCCGAAGGGGTCCGTAGCGGGCCGGAAGCGGATCGGAAGCAGCTCGGTTCTGGCCACGGAAGCGGCGGCGCTGGTCGCATCGGAGGCGTCAACCACCCTGCCGCGCACCGCTGTTCACCGTCGGCCCAGGACAGGTCCGTCCCCGTACGGACCTGCCGCAGGGTCGGCCGGAGCGGGCCCGGTGCACTGCCGTCACCGCTGGAGAACCCCATGACCGACCCAGGGCTGACGCCGCCCGCCGAGCGTCCCGACCCGCCGTCCACCCACCGCGCGCCGCCCTTCTACAGCGCCCCGGGGCTGATACCTCCGGGCGGCCCCGCCCGCACCTGGGGGCTCGTGGTGATCGCCACGCCCCTGCTGCTCACCCTGCTCCTGGCCCTGATCGGCGGCCTGTCCGGCGGCTCCGGGTCGTCCGGATCGTCCGCCGCGTTCGGGTCGTCCGGTGACGGCTCCGGCCTGTACGGCTCGGGCACCTCGGGGTCGGACGGCGGCGGCGACGGCGGCCAGCCGACCTATGCCGACCCGACGACGGCGTCCGCCTGGCCGTACGGCGACACCAGCACCCCCGAGGCGACCGCGACCGACGGCTGGGGCACCTACCCGACGGACACCGCCACCGACATCGCCACTGCCACCGCCACCCCGAACGCGAGCGCGAGCAGCGGGCCGGGCGGCGTCGTCACCGCCTACTTCGCGGCGATCTCCGCCCGCGACTACCAGACCGCCTGGGCCCTCGGCGGCAAGAACCTCGACTCCAGCTACGACAGCTTCGTCTCGGGCTACTCCACCACCGCGCAGGACACCATCGCCATCGTCTCCGTGACCGGCACCAAGGTGCGGCTGACCATCGAGGCCCTGCAGACGGACGGCACGACGCACTCGTACGACGCCACCTACACCGTCCAGGACGGCGTGATCACCAGCGGCACGGCCACCCAGACCGGCTGACACCCACCGGGGCGTGCCCGCAGGGGTGCGCCCGCACGAGCGGAGCGCTGAACCACCATGGCCACACAGGTACTCGACCCCAGTCCTCCCGGCCCGGCACCGCAGGAGCCGCCGGAACACCGCGCGTACGCGCGCACCAGAGCCACCCGGCTGCTGTCCGCCGGCGCCTACCTCCATCCCGGCTACCGGCGCGCCGTCATCCGGGAACTGCTCCACCGGCGGTGGCGGGTCGTCGCGCCCTCCTACGGGTACGACGCCGTGTCGGTCCTCGCCCACGCCCTCGCCGCGCGCCGGCTGCGCCGCATCCAGTGGGCGGTCGCGGTCGGCGTGGACGTCCTGATCCTGGTGCTGCTCAGCAACGGGGTGCTCAACCCGTTCCTCGGCGTCGTCCTGCTCTGCTGGGTGCCGTGGGCGGCGGCCTATCTGCGCCGGATCGTCACCCTGCACGTGCTGATGACCCGGGTGCGGGAGAGCGGCCCGGACGGCGGCTTCGACGGCGCCTGCCCGTCGCACCCCCGGCTGACCGACGCACTCGCCCGCAAGATCGACCACGAGCAGGCCGGCCGCAGCGGACTGGTCTTCTACGGCGGCTACCGGCCCTTCGTCGGCGCGGGCCTGCCGCTGCGGGACTGGTCCAACGCGCAGTTGCTGCTCGGCGCCCCGAAGACCCGGATCATGGCGCGCAAGAGCACCGACGGCACCCCGCCCGACCTCGACACCGTCGAGCGCAGGCAGGTCGTCTCGTTCACCGTGGACGAGATCACCAGCGAGGTCGCCGCCCGGCTGCGGGCCGTCCTGCGCGACGAGACCCGCCCCGACGAGCGGATCGAGGGGCTGACCGTCGAGCAGCGCCGCTACACCACCGCGATCCGCACCAACGACCGCACCACCGGCGCCGGCTGGTCCGCACTGCCCGGCGCGGACGACCTGCCCGGCGCGGACGGCCTGTCCGGCATCCACTGGCGGGAGGACTACGACGCGGCCCGCGAGTACCTGTGCGTGCGCGTCGGGTCGTGGGACGAGGAGCTGGTGACCTCGATCTTCGTCGGGTTCGACCTCAAGGGCGACACGCTGCACACCGAGTTCTACACCTATGTGCTCGGGCCGCTCGTGGCGGACTTCCACCTCGTGGACCAGCTGCCGAGCGCCGTCGACGGCCGGCTGGCGGTGCGGGTGGCGTGGGACATGTTCACGGCCATGGTGCGCTGGTGGATGTCGCTGTGGTTGTGGCCGCTGCTGCTGGTCCCGGAGCGGTTCCTGCCGGGGTGGGCGGTCCGGTGGACACAGCCCTGGCGGGTCAGCAGGGCCAGGCGGGCCGCGATCGCGCTGCTGCTCTCGGACCGCACGACGGACACCAGCGAGTTCCGGATCGGCCGTTACGTCAACCGCTGGCGCAACTGCGGTGCGCTGGCGAGCGTCCGGGAACTGGCCACCAGCGAGACGTACCACCACTTCTTCCAGCAGTCCGACGCGGTGAAGTACATGCAGATCGTCGAGCGCCGGCTGCTCGAGACCATCGGTGCGTTCCTCTACGAGCACGACGTGGACCTCGTCGAGCACAACCGCGCGCAGACCAACATCCTGCTGGGCGACAACAGCCAGAACATCTTCGGCGGCGAGAACAGCAACTTCGGGTACGACTACCGGCCGTCGGACGGCGGTTCATCGGGAAAGGCGGGTAAGTGACCATGAGCCAGGGCCACACCTTCGGCGAGAACAGCCAGAACATCGTCGGCGGCCGGAACAGCGGCTTCGGGTACAACGTCTACAACACCCCGCAGCAGGACGGGCGGTCCGCGGAGGAGAGCGCCGAGCAGGAGGCGGCGCGCGCGGCCCAGGCGCGCGCCGACTACGGCCGCAGCCGCAGCGTCTTCGTCGTGCACGGCCGCGACGAGGAGGTCCGCACGGCCATGTTCGGGCTGCTGCGCCGGCTCGACCTGCGTCCGCTGGAGTGGGAGCGGCTGGTGCGGAACACCGGGGGGACCGCGCCGTTCCTCGGCGAGGTCATCGAGAAGGCGCTGTCACAGGCGCAGGCGGCGCTCGTGCTGCTCACCCCGGACGACGTCGCCAAGCTCCATCCGCACCTGCTGGGCGACAGGGAGCAGTCCTACGAGACCCAGTTGACCGGCCAGCCCCGGCAGAACGTGCTGATCGAGCTCGGCATGGCGCTGATGGCCTACCCGGAGCGGACGATCATCGTGGAGGTCGGCGAGGTGCGGCCTGCCGCGGACCTCGCGGGGCGCAACGTGATCCGGTTCGACGGCTCCGAGACCGCCGTCTCGAAGATCGTCGAACGGCTCAAGGGCGCCGAGTGCGACCTCGACGACACCCGGCCGGACTGGCGTGACACCTCGTACTTCAGGAACCTGGCGGCCTACCGGCGACTGGCCTGACGGACGGCACGGACAGCACGGACGAGGGGGCGGGGGCCGCGGGCCACCCGCCCCCTTGCCCGTGCCGCGCTGTCGCTCCGTGCCGCGCCACCGCTCCGTGCCGCGCCACCGCTCCGTGCCGCGCTACCGCTCCGAATCGGACGCCAAGGCGCCCAGGAACGCGGCCAGTTCGCGCATGTCGATGCTCTCCAGCTCCCCGGGCCGTATGACCAGGCGCAGTTCGCGGCAGATCGCGGCCTCCCGGGAGCGGGCCACGAAGGACATCAGGATCAGCCGGAGCAGGCTGTCCCGGTCGAGGTGGCCGAGCCGCGCCAGCCCGGAGCCGACCAACGGCATGGCCACTCGCTCCAGTTGGGCGTGCGCGCGCAGCGCGTCCCACAGTCCGCCCAGGCCCCGCCACAGGTCCTCGACGCCGGAGGAGGCCACGTAGTCGTTGCCGATCCGGCTGTAGGCCACGCCGAACACCAGCCGGGGCCGGGTGCCGAGCACCGCCACCGTGCCGACCGGGTAGCGGTCGAGCTTGCCGAGCGGTTTGTCCGCCCGCTCCTCCCGCGCGACGGGCCGGGCGGAGGCGAGCGCCGCGCCCAGCTCCGCGTCCAGGCGGTCCACGTCGCCGCCGTAGCGGCGGTCCAGCAGTTGCGCCTGCACGCTGTCGCCGTTGATGACCCGGCCGCCGGCCGACAGGGTGTCGAAGGTGTCGCAGAACCCGACGACGAGATGGGCCGGCTGGTCGAACACGTCCCCCGCCTCGACGACCACCGTCATGTCGGGCCGCCGGAACACCTGCCGTACCCGGGCCGCCGGACGGGACCGCAGCAGCCCCCAGCCCAGGCAGGCCCCCACCGACAGCCCGACGACCGCGCCGGAGGCGCTGTGCGGCACGAACGGGCCCGCGATCTGGAACACGGCGGACACCCCGCCGAACGCCACCATCGTGTCGCGCGCGAAGACCTGCCGGGCGCGCCGCGTGCCCCGGGGCAGACGGAGCCGCAGATACGGAGGAAGGTGCGGGCGGGAGCGGAGGTGGCGGCGCGGGGGGCGTGGCCGGATCGGGCCGGAGGGCCGTATCGGGCCGATCGGGTCCAGCCTGCCGGAATCACCCGAACTCATGGATTCCCCAAGGCATCATGATAATCTTTCGGTCACTATGGGCTGACGCAGAGTGACGCAAAACCGCCGGGGGGCGACGCGGATGGCCGGTGCAAGAGCACGTATCCGGGTGAAGGTGCTGGGCCCGGTCCAGCTCGAGGTCGACGGGGTTCCGGTCCGGCTGACCCCGCTGACGGTACGGCTGCTGGTCCGTCTGGTGGCGGCCGAGGGCGAGGCGGTGCCGGTACGGCAACTGCGCCGCGACGTATGGGGGCTCGCGGACGAGCCGCGCCATCTGGACCAGCGCAACCGGAACGAGGTGCAGAAACGGGTCCTGGAGCTGCGGCGGGCGCTGGCCCCCGGCCCGGACGGCGCGGGCACGCACGTCCTGCGCACCGAGCAGCAGGTCACCGTGCAGGGCCCGGAGACCGCCTACCGCCTGGTGCTGGGCCCCGAGGAACTGGACAGCGCGCGGTTCACCGCGATCGTCGGCGAGGCCCTGCTCGCCCCGCCGGCCACCGCCGCGCACCGGCTGGCCGAGGCGCTGTCCCTGGTGCGCGGCCGGCCGCTGGCCGAGGTCAACGGCGAGGGTTTCGCGGCGCTCTTCGTACGCCGCCTGACCACCCTTCAGGACGCCGCCCGACGCGAACTGGTCCGGGTGCAGACCGACTTGGGACGGCCCGAACTCGCCCTGCCGGTCGCCGAACTGATCGCCCACGAGCACCCCGACGACGCCGAGGCCGCGCGTGTCCTCGACGCGCTGCGTGCGGAGCTGCGCGCCCGGCACGGGGCCGAACTGCTGCGGCACCGGGTGCCGTTGGCCGGCCAGCGGGCGGATGTGGTGCTGGTCCGCGGCGACCTGTTCGACCAGACGGACTGCAACCTGGTGGTCGGGTTCTCCGACACCTTCGACACGGAGACCGCGGAAGACCTGGTGATCAGCCGGGAGAGCCTGCAGAGCCAGCTCGTCGACCGGCTGTTCGGCGGGCGTCGGCGCCTGCTGGACGACCGGCTGCGGGCGGGGCTGCGGGCGGTGAAGGCGGCGGGCACCGAGACCGTACGGACCAAGCCGCTGGGCCGCCGGGTCCGTTATCCGGTGGGCACGACCGTGATGGTGCCGGTCGAGGGCCGCCGGGTGTTCGCCACGGCCTATTCGCGGCTCGGCAACGATCTGGTGGCCAGGTCCAACCACCTGGACCTGCGGCTGAGCCTGGAGAACCTGTGGGCCTCGGTGGCCGTGCACGGCCTGTTCAAGCCGGTCGCCGTCCCGCTGATCGGCTCCGGCCTTGCCCGCGTCACCGACCTGGACCGGGGCCAGCTGGCCGCGCTGATCGTCGACTCGTTCATCGACGCCTGCCGCCGCCACCCCGCGCTGACCCCCGAACTCCGGATCGTCATCCTGCCCCAGGAGCTGGCCCGGACCGACCTGGCCCCGGTGGAGCGGCGGTTCGAGGACCTGGTGCTCGGGCTGCGCGCCGCGGACTGACGGCGATGGCGGCGATGACGGCGAAGACGGCGGGACCGGGCGGAGGACCGGGCGTGTCCCCCGGGCCGGCGGGCTGCTCCGCATCTCCAAGCTCCCCCTTCGCGGCATCGTCCCGCCGGCCACGCCGCGCGCCGCTCCGCCCGGCCCCACCGCTGTCCACGAGACCACCCCGGACGCTTCCGCCGGTACCCGCCAACCGCTTCCGATCCGATTCCGAGCAGGCTCGGTGAGGATCCGGGCTCAGTGACGGACCATGGTGCAGGTGACCGTGGCCTTCCCGTCGGCCGTGTTGACGACGAACCTGCTTCCGCTGAGGCCGCCGATGTCGAACCGCCCCGTGCGGTCCGTGGAGACGGTGCCCGAGGCGGAACCCGAGTAGGTCACCTTGGCGCCGCCGGGGAACCCCACACCCCAGAGGTGGTAGTTGCCGTCGGACTCCGTTTCGACATGGCACGCCGCGCGGGACGGGGCGTGCGGTGCGGCGGCGGCCACGGCGTGAGCGGTCGTGGTGGGGCCCACCGCGAGCGCGGGAGCGGCAAGGAGGGCGAGCGCTGCGAGACGACGAGTTCGGTTCATCATTCAACCTGCTTTGGCTGCTTTGGATGCCATGGATGCGACCGGAGGAACGCGACGGGCGTGGTGGCTCCGCCGCGTCGCGCACATGTCGTCGCCCCGCATGAGCGATCCGTCCCGCCCACGATGCGGGCAACTGTGCGTGGCCTGACAGCTTTTACACCGTATCGCCCTTCATGTCGCACGGCATCTCACCGGTCGGGGCGGCGCCCCGCCGGGGCGGACGGCCGGTGGCGCAGGACGGTCCCCCCTGACCGTTGGGTCCCGCACGGAACGGGTCTATCGTCGGATTCATGGGGCCAGAACGAGGAGGACGGCCGGTGATGCCGCAGGACGAGGCCGTGATCGGCTGCACGGGGAAGGTGCTCATCGGAACCCGCGGTTCCGCAGGCCCCGGCGAAGTCCTGGTGCGGGTCAGAGGCGGTTCGGAGACGTTCCTCGCCTGGTCGGAGGAGCCCCTGCCCGTCGGCGCGACGGTGCTCGTGATCGAATCACGGGGATGCCGCGAGGTCGGCGTCATCGAGTGGGTGGATCCATTGGACGCGCTCGGCGACAGTGCCGAGGCCAGCTGAGGAGAAACAGGAATGTTCGGATACCGCGTACCCGCTCCCGACGAGGCGATGCTGATCTCGGGGGGCAGGCGGGGACTGGGGGGCGCGCCGTTCCGAGTGGTCACGGGGCATGGAAAGTTCGTGCTGCCGGTCTTCCGGAAGGTCCGGTTCCTCACTCTGTCCATGTGTGAGTCCGAGGTCACCGAGACCTGCGTGACCAAGCAGGGCATCGCGTTGCACGTGCGCGCGGTCATCGCCTTCAAGGTCGGCAACGACCACGAGAGCATCATCAACGCGGGCCAGCGGTTCCTCTCCGACCAGGAGCAGATGTCGGTGCTCACCGGCCGGATCTTCGCCGGTCACCTGCGGGCCATCATCGGCTCGATGACGGTCGAGGAGATCGTCACCGAGCGGCAGAAGCTCGCCGCGGAGGTGCTGGACACCTCGAAGACGGAGATGGCGAAGATCGGCCTGATCGTCGACTCGCTGCAGATCCAGTCCATCGACGACGGCGACACCGGCTACATCGACGCGATGTCCGCCCCGCACAAGGCGGCCATCCAGCGCCAGGCGCAGATCGCGCAGGCCCAGGCCACCCAGGCCTCGGTCGAGGCGGAGCAGGTGGCGGCCCGCAACCAGGCCGAGTACGCCCGGCAGACCGCGATCGTCAGGGCCGAGTACTCGGCCGAGGTGGACCGCGCCCAGGCGCAGGCCGCGCAGGCCGGACCGCTGGCGCAGGCGCACGCCCAGCAGGAGGTGCTCGCCGCCCAGACGGAGCTGGCCCAGCGCCAGGCCAAGCTGCGCCAGGAACAGCTGGTCGCCGAGATCGTGCGGCCCGCCGAGGCCGAGGCCGAGCGGGTCAGGATCCTCGCGGCCGCCGAGGCGGAGCGGATGAAGATCCAGGCGGAGGCGGCGGCGTCGTACGACCGGGTCGCGCTCGACCGGATGCTGATCGACCAGCTCCCGCAGATCGTCAAGGAGGCCGCCGGCGGTCTCGCGGGCGCCAACGTCAACGTCCTCAACGGCGCGGACGGCCTCGGCGAGCTCGCCGCCGGTCTGGTGTCCCAGGGCCTGACCATCCTCGACTCGGTCCGGCAGAACCTGGGCGGCCAGGACGCCGACGCGCAGCGGCCCGACGGCCGGCGCTCCGGGGAGGGCGAGAGCGGCGGCCTGCTGCAGCTGCCCACCAGCAAGGGGCGGAAGTCGGACGACGGGCCGGTGGACGTCGACTAGGCGCTTCGCTGGGAGGGCCGCGACAGGCCGTCGTTTGGCTGCGGCGCCGTTGTGGCTGGTCGCGCCCACGCGGCGGAGCCGCATATTGCTACAGCCCCGCGCCCCTTCGGGGCGCGGGCTCTTCTTCGGGGGCGCGGGCTCCGCTTCGATGGACTCGAAAATCGAACACGTGCTTGAATTCGGTCATGCGATCGTTTCCCGCGGACCTGGCCCGGGCGCAGCAGGAATGGGGCGCCACCTACCGGCAGCTCGCCGAGCGGCCCGGGCGCACCGAGCTGCGCCGGCGGCTGCACCTGCTGTCGGTGCAGGTGTTCTTCCATCCCTACTGGCAGCAGCGGCGCCCGAGCCCCGCCGCATGGCGGGAGCTGAGGGGCCGCGGATGACGGGCTGGAGTGCGGGACCGTATGTCCCGGATGATCCTGAAGGCATGTCCGGACCGATACGGGTGATCGTGCATCCGCCGTCGCCGACGGGGGGCCGGCGCGTGCGGGTGGACGGCGAGATCCTCGGGTTGGCGCACAACGTGACCGACGTCGCCGAGTTCCTTCGCCGTGCCGGGCTGGAGATCGACCCGGCGGAGGTCGCGCAGGCGCCGTGGATCGACTGGCGGGGCGGCGGGCCGGAACACTGGGGGCCGGAGCCGTGAGGGCCTCGGCGCCGGGCAACGCGCGAGGCCCGTCCACACAGTGGACGGGCCTCGGGATGGAGCGCCGGGCAGGCCTTGCACCTGCATTTCCCCGCAGGAAGCGGGGCGTCTTTCCTTGGACGACCAACGCAGTACCGGGCGACCCCGATCGGGCCAGCCAGCTCTGGATTGATCATAGCCCATGCGGGTGGGGCGTGCCCGCACCGGACGGTGACCTGGTCGCGAAGCCCGGGGACCGCGGGGAGCGGGGGCGGAAGCGGTCCAGGTAGTAGGCGCGGCGGAGGCCCGGCTGTCCGTCCGGGGTACCGGAGGTCCGGGCGGCGGTGACGGTCCGCCAGCAGACGGCGACCGCCGCCCTGAAGAACGCGGACGCGGTCTCGGGTTCGTGGTCGGCGGCGGTGACCTCGACCAGCAGCCGCTCGGGCGCCGGAGCGCACTCGGCGGTGGCCTCCGACGCGGCACGGCCGGGGGGCGCGGGCCGGTTGGGGAGGGTCGCGCCCCCCGGTTCGGCCTGCGGGACGTGGGGGGCGCGCAGGGTGGTCGCGGCGACGATGATCTCCAGGTGTTCCGCGAAGTTCGGTCCCGGTACCGGGATTTCGAGGTCCGGGTGCAGGTCGTAGCCGATGGCCACGGCGGTGGCCACGAAGTCTATGACCGCGGCCGCGGTCGGGGTGTGCCGGCGGGGGGTGGCCCGGGTGAGGCGGCTGAGGACGCGCAGGACCGTGGGCAGGCTGGTGTCGGCGGTCACCATCCGGTACGCCGGGGCGTCCCCGCCGGCCGCGCCGTCGCCGTCCGGCGCGTGGGCGCCCGCCTGGGCCTGCCACAGGGCCGCGGCATGGGTGTCACCGCGGGCGAGGTGCTGCAGGTAGAGGCAGTACGACGGTGCCTCGTCGCCGGCACCGGCGGCGTACTGCCACCAGAAGCGGGCCCCGTCGTCGGCGCCGGCGAGCTGGAGAGCGCAGCCGAGGATCCAGGCGGCCCGCGGCTGTGGCAGCTGGTCGGTGAGGAAGTCGGCGAGCTGGTCCGGCGTGCAGTGCGCGACGACGGCCTCGCACAGGGCGGCGAGGCTCTGTGCGGCGGCGGCGTCGGCCAGGTCGGGTCCGTCGCCGTCCCAGAGCAGCCGGCCGTCGTCGGCGAAGGCGGGGTAGGCCACGTCGTCGTAGGGCACGACGTCGGCGGGGACGTGCGGGTCGGGCAGCAGCAGGGACTGGGCGAGAAGGTCGTCGATGATGCTCATGGCCGTGGTGCTCACTCCAGGGTGTCGGTGCGGAGGTAGAGGCCGGTCAGCGCCCCTCGGGCGTGGTGGTCCAGGGTGTGGGTCATGGCCGGGGTCAGGCCGACGATGCCGGGCACGGCCTCGGCACGGACGCCGCACAGGTGGCGCAGCACGATGACGTCCATCTGGTCCTGGGGCAGCCGGGCGATCGCGTCGAAGAAGTCCGCCATCGTGTCGATCCGGGTCTTGCGCTCGGCCAGGTCCGCGATGCCCGCCTGGGCGACGGTGGCGAAGGCCGCCTGCCGCAGGTCGGGGTGCCCGTCCTGCTGGGCGGCCCGGGACATGACCCGGGCGCGCAGCAACTGCCAGGCGTGGCGCGGGGTGTCGGGGACGGCGACCGCCTCGTCCCAGGTGAGCCAGAGGATGTCGAAGGTCTCCCCGACCGCGCGCTGGGCCCGGTTCTCGGACTGCAGGAAGGCCCGTGCGTAGGCGGTGTAGGGCCGGCGCATGATCTGGGTGAGGCCCAGGTGCGCGACGGGCGGCAGCTCGGGGCCCAGCGGCTGCACGGCGCGGATGCGGTTCTCGATCCAGCCCTGGTTCTTGTCCGCCTCCCGGGCGGCCGCGGTCCACAGCCGGCGCAGCGGCCACGGCGGCAGGTCCAGCGCCTTCACCACGCTGTAGGTGATCTCCCAGCCGGGGTAGTAGCCCTTGCCGCGCAGGAGTTCCGACAGCCGCGTCTTGGAGTAGCCGGAGCGGCAGACGAGTTCGTCGAGGGTCAGCCCGCTGGCGACGAGCCGGTCGCGGACCGGCTCCAGCCAGGTGCGGTGGGCGACGCCGACGTCCTCGCCGATCGGCTCCGGCGGGCGCCCGCGGCGACTGGGAGGGTCTCCGCCGGGCTGTTCGGTCACCTCTGGCTTCTTCACCGCGACGGCTCCTCGCTCCCGGCCGGGGCCGAGGTCGGCGCAGGGGGCGTCCGGCCCTGCCCGGGGTCCGTGCCGCCGGGGCCGCCCAGCGCCGCGCCGATCTGCTGGACGAGAAGTCCGAGCGAGGGCAACAGTGCGGCGACCGCCGCGAGTTGCCCCAGCACGGTCATCACCGTGCTCCACACGAGGACCGCGGCCAGGACGGCCACGGTCATCATCTGCCTGTTGGTCATCTCACCTTCCCTGGAAGGAAGAAGCGTCTGGAAGCCGCTCCCTTGCGGCGGTGCTGAAGCGCCGCGGAGGAGTTGGACGACAGCATGGTGGGACGGCCGGTCACCACTCAATGCGATCATGGGATTACGGAACAATCACACCGCAAGCCTCATGGGGTCCGGCACGCGCGTTACTCCATGACGGCCGCCCGCGGGGGCAACTCAGCGCCTGATGAACGCCTTTGGGGGCGAACCCGTACGTGGCGTTGCGGCGCGGACGGGATGGCGCACCATGGAAACCGGACGCCTCCCCCGGCGTCGCACCTTCCGGTCTGGAAGGCCATGCGGTCCTCTTGTGCTGAGGAACGACCGGAGGGGACCGCCTCCGCTTCCGTCCGGCCGAGTACGCGCCGGACGGAAGCCGGGGGGACGGCGACCGGGCCCCGACCCGCCGCGGGCTAGGCGGTGTCCGGGCGGCGGGGCGCCTTCGCCAGGTCGCGGGCCTGTGATCGCTCCTCCGGGGAGGCGAACAGGGGTGCCTCCGCCCCGGGTGACGGATCGGGGGCGGGCGCGCGCAAGCTCCCCGGGCTCGGCAGGCCCGGTCCGCCGCCGGTGCCGGGCAGGGGCGGGCGGCGGCCGGGGACACCGGGGGGCGGGGACGCTGGGCCGCCGGGCGGCGCGGACGCGGGGCCGCCGGGGAAGGCGGGCCTGGTACGCGGGCCCCTGGCACCGGCGACCGCGTCGAGCAGGGCGGCGCGGGCCTGCTGCTCGTCCAGGCCGTGGAGGTTCCTGCGGATCAGCGGGGCCAGCAGGGCGGGCACGTCGGTGCCGTCGAGCGGCTCGATCACCAGCGGGACGAGACGCTCGCGCCGTGCCACCACCGAGGACCACTCCTCCCGGGTCCACCGCGAGTCGTCGAAGTAGTGCCGGGAGAACAGGGCCACCACCGCGGTCGCGCTGTTCAGCGCCTCGTCCATGCGCGCCACGAAGTTGTCACCGGCCGACCAGTCCCAGACGTCCAGCGCCACCCGGTGACCGGCATCGTGCAGATGCCAGGCCACCCACTCCGCCCAGACCCGGTCCGGTCCGGCGTAACTGATGAAGACCGATGATCCGCCGCCCGCCGCCGTCACGCTGCCTCCCCCGCCGACCCCACCGACCCCACCGACCCCGCCGAGCCCGCCGAGGTCCCGTCACCCCCATGATTCCCCACTGATTCCCCACCTGCGCCGGGTACCGTGTGCTGCTTTTCTTTACGCACTCCTGACGCCGGCACCCGCATCCCGGGACGGCCGGGAAGTGTCCTCATCCTTGTCCGGATTCCTGTCCGGATCACGTCGAGAATGGAGTGTGTGCCCATGGACGGCGCCGTTGTAGGGGTCGTACTGGTGGTCGTGGCGGCCCTGCTCGTGCTGCGCAGCGGGATGCGGGTGGTCAACCAGGTCGAGCGTGGGGTCGTGTTCCGCCTGGGCAGGGCGCAGCCGGAGTTCCGGCGGCCGGGGATCACCTTCCTGATCCCCTTCGTCGACCGGATGCGCAAGGTGAACGTGCAGGTGGTCACCATGCCGGTGCCCACGCAGGAGGGCATCACCAAGGACAACGTGTCGGTGAAGGTGGACGCCGTCGTCTACTTCCGGGTCACCGACCCGGTCCGCGCGGCCATCGAGGTGCAGGACTACGTCTTCGCCGTCGGGCAGGTCGCCCAGTCCTCGCTCCGCTCCATCATCGGCAAGAGCGACCTGGACGACCTGCTGACCGACCGCGAGCGGCTGCACGAGGGGCTCGCCCTGATGATCGACAGCCCGGCCGCCGAGTGGGGCATCCACATCGACCGTGTCGAGATCAAGGACGTACAGCTCCCGGAGTCGCTGAAGCGGTCCATGTCCCGGCAGGCCGAGGCCGAGCGGGAGCGGCGGGCCCGGGTCATCACGGCGGACGGTGAGTTCCAGGCCGCGCAGCAGCTCGCCAACGCCTCCCGGATCATGTCGGAGACGCCGGAGGCGATGCAGCTGCGCCTCCTGCAGACCGTCGTCGAGGTCGCCGCCGAGAAGAACTCCACGCTCGTCATGCCCTTCCCGGTGGAGCTGCTGCGCTACTTCGAGCGGGCGACCAAGCGGCTCGACCAGGAGGTCGAGAAGAACGAGCGGACGGCGGCGGACGAGCTCGGCACGGGTCTGAGGGCCGGGATCGAGCAGATCGCCGCCGTCGCCGACAAGTTCGGGCCGGCCGCGGAGCTCACTGCTTCGCCGGAGTCGAAGCAGGCGTCGGCACAGGCGCCTGCGGCTGAGCCGGCGCCGTAACCCTCCGCTCCCGCCTGGCGGCCACCGCCAGCGCCAGCGTCACCGCGAGGGACGCACCCGCGACGAGGGTCATCGCACTGGCGGGCGAGGTGAGTTGCGCCACCGAGCCCGCCAGCGTGGCACCGACGCCCTGCATGGTCAGCATGCCGGCCGAGTGCAACCCGAGGGCGTGGCCGCTGAGTTCGTCGGGAGTGAGGGACATCAGCCGCTCCTGCAGGACCAGGCTCGCGGCGAAGCCGACCGCGGCGACGGTCACGCAGACCGCGGCGAGCCCGACGGGCGGGTGCAGGGCGAACACCAGGTACGGCGCGGCCAGCAGCAGCCGCAGCGGGACGTCGAGGCGGGGCCGCAGCGTGGGCGGCACGAACCGGCCGACGGCCACGTCACCGGCGAACATGCCCAGCGCCCCGCAGGCGAACAGGACGCCGGCCGCGCGCGGGTCGTAGGAGACGTAGAGGGAGTCGCAGCCGACGACGAGCCCGTTGGGCACCCACAGGCCCAGGTAGGTGAGGCGGCGGGGGCGGGAGGACCACAGGAAGGCGTTGGTGCGCCAGGTCGCCGCGACGGACGGACGGCCCGCGGTGCGCGGCGGCCGGGCGGTCAGGCCGAAGCGGGTGCCGAGGGCCGAGGCGGTGTAGAGGGCGGCCGCCAGGAGCAGACAGGACCGCGGGGACAGGACGGTCAGCAGGGCACCGCCGGCCGCGAAACCGGTGACCTGCATCAGCCCGTTGGCCATGTTGAACACCGAACGGCCCAGCAGGTAGCCGTCCTTGGAGAGGATCTCGTTGAGCAGTCCGCCGCGCACTCCGCCGCCCAGCGAGGCGATCAGGCCCTGCAGGACGACGACGCCGAAGACGGCGGCGACCGGCAGGCCGGGCAGTGCCAGGGCCGCCGTGACGGCCGCGTAGCCGAGGCCCATGCCGGTGAGGGTGGCGCGCGGCGGCAGCCGGTCGGCGCCGGAGAGCAGGAGCGTGGCGCCGAGGACCTGCGCGAGCTGCGGCCCGAACATGCTCACCGCCGACAGCAGGGGCGAGCCGGTGAGCCGGTAGACCAGGGTGCCGAGGGCCAGGGCTCCGATCGTCTGGGCCGCGGAGAAGGCGGCGAAGGTCAGTAAGAACGGGGGGAATTCGGGGGTGCGGAAGAGCTCGCGGTAGCTGCGCATGCAGGGAGTCTCGGAGCGGGCGGCCCCCGGTCGTTAATGTTTCGCGCAGGCGCGAAAGGCCGATGCGAGGGGCCGACCAGGGGCCCGTGCGAGGTCGGCCAAGGGCCCGTGCGAGGTCGGCGAGTGGCTCGTGCGAGGTCGGCGGCGGGCGGGAGCGAAAGGGTGTTCTCATGGGCTGGTGGCTGGTCAACGCCGACACCCTCGCGCGGAGCCGGTTCGTGCTCTCGCCGTTCGCCGAGACCTTCGCGGCCCTGAAGCTGCTGCACGCGGGCGCCGGCGCGCACCCGGGCGAGGAGGCCTGGCTGCGCACGCACCTGCCGGGCTACCGCGCCTTCCTCGCGGCCGACCCGGTGACCGCGCGGCTCGTCCGCGCCGGGCTCGGCCGGGCCTGGATCGCCGACTTCCTGTCGCCCACCCCGTGCGAGGGGCAGACCGTCGCCGACGCGGCGGCCACGGTGCGCGCGACCGACCCCGTGCAGGCCCGCGCCGATCTCCGCGTCTCCCTCGCCGGACCGCTCCCGGCCGCCCTGGACCGCGCCGACCTGCCCGAGCGGGCGGCCGCGCTGCTGGAGTACGTCTGGACCGAGACCGTACGACCGGACTGGGACCGGCGCCGGCGGATCCTGGCGGCGGACGTGGCCGCCCGGACCGCGCGGGCCGGCCAGGCGGGCTGGGCGGCCGTGCTGGACTCGCTGAGGCCCGGCCGGACCCGCTGGCTCGGCGGCAACCGGCTGCAGGTGAACATGCACGAGTACCCGCCCCGCGAGATCTCCGGCGCCGACCTGCTCCTCGTCCCGGTCACCCCGCAGTGCGGCTGGGTCTCCTGGCAGGAACCGGACCGGTACGCGCTGGTCTACCCCTGTGCCGGGGCGCTCGCCGCCCCCTCCGGGCGGCCGGTTCCGGCCGGTCTGGAGGCGCTGCTGGGGGCCGCGCGGGCCGGGGTGCTGGTGCTGCTGGACGCCCCGCTGAGCACCACCCACCTGACGGCGGTGACCGGGCAGGGCCTGGGTTCGGTCGGCCGGCACCTGCGGGTGCTGCTCGACGCGGGGCTGGTGGAGCGGCGGCGGGCCGGGCGGTCGGTGCTGTACGCGCGGACGGCGGCCGGTGACGTGCTCGTCGAGGCCGGAACCCGGACCGCCGCCCGGCGGAGTTAGCATCCGTTCATGACGACTTCCGAGAACAACGGGTCCGTGCTCGACGTGGAGATCGGTGCGCTGCAGGGCGGCTCCGCCGACCTGCCGGGCTACGGCGGCAAGGCCGTGCTCATTGTCAACGTGGCCTCCAAGTGCGGCCTGACCCCGCAGTACAACGGCCTGGAGAAGCTCCAGGAGCGGTACGCGGCGCAGGGCTTCACCGTGCTCGGGGTGCCCTGCAACCAGTTCATGGGCCAGGAGCCCGGCAGCGCCGAGGAGATCGCCGAGTTCTGCTCGGCGACGTACGGCGTGACCTTCCCGCTGACCGAGAAGGTCGAGGTGAACGGGGAGGGCCGGCACCCGCTCTACGACCGGCTGGTCGGGTTCGCCGACGGCGAGGGGCACACCGGGGACATCCGCTGGAACTTCGAGAAGTTCCTGATCGGCCGGGACGGACAGGTCGTCGCCCGGTTCTCGCCGCAGGCCGAGCCGGAGTCGGCGGAGGTCGTGGCGGCGGTGGAGCGCGCCCTCGGCTGAGCCCGGGGCGGGATCGCCGGCGGCGCGGAGGGCACAAGCCGAGCCCCCTCGGCAAGGACGGCGGGCTGGTCGAGAGGGCTCTGGGTCACGCTTGTGCAGTTGTGTAGTCGGGAGCGTGAGCGGTGGGTCAGCGAGTGCCCCCCTACGCCTTGACCGAGGTCACGAAGGCGTTCCACGCGCCGGCCGGGAATGCGAGGACCGGGCCCTCCTCGACCTTGGAGTCGCGTACGGCGAGTCCTGCGGTCGTCGGCGACTTGACCTCGACGCACGCCCCGTTCCCTGCGGAATAGGAGGACTTCGTCCACGTCTCCGTGGCGCCCTGAAGCAGTGCCATGTCCACTCCTGTTGCGAGATTGCTGTGGTGCTTGCTGTAGTGCGATTCACGCCAACCTTTCTGACCGGTTGGCGTGATCGACGCTACTAGCCAACTTCCTCGCCTGGAGTACCCGTTCACTCGTCCGGATGGCATATTCCGGGGGAGACTTCCGCTGGACCGTGGCACCGGTGTAACATCCGCCGCTTCCTGCCCGGGAGGACCGGAAGAGGGCCGGAAGAGGACCGGAGGACGGCTCAGCGGGCGTACTCCTTGGCCGCGTCGGCGATGAACTGCCGGGACTGCTCGACGTTCAGCGACTGGGCGCGCAGGTGCTCGTACATCACGGCGTACTTCTGCACGTCGTGGGCCTTCTCCAGGTAGAGGTCACTGGTCACGCCCTCCAGGTAGACGACGCTGGAGTCGGCCGCGTCGGCGAACTCCAGGATCGCGTACTGGCCGTTGAGGCCCGGATGCGCGCCGCACTCGAAGGGCAGCACCTGGACGGTGATGTGCGGCTGCTGGGACATCTCCAGCAGGTACTCCAGCTGCTCGCGCATCACGAGCCGGTTGCCGACGAGCCGGCGCAGCGCGGCCTCGTCCAGCACCACCCACAGGCGAAGGGGGTTGTGTTCTGCGGTGATACGTTCCTGTCGCCGCATCCGGACCTGGACCCGCTTCTCGATGTCGGCGGCGGAGGTCTCCGGCAACGCGCCCTGCACCAGGGCCTCGGCGTACGCCCGGGTCTGCAACAGCCCGGTGACCAGCTGGGGTTCGTACACTCTCAGCGACTCGGCGTCCGTCTCCAGGCCGATGTAGACGCTGTACGGAATGTCCCCGAACGCATGCCACCAGCCTTGCTGCCGCGAATCCCTGGCCATCTCCATCAGGGACTCGACGACCCGCTGGTCCTCGACCTCGTACACCCCGCACAGGTCGCGGACGTCCCGCTGACTGATGCTCCGGCGCCCGTTCTCCAGCCGGCTGATCTTCGACTGCGAAACGAGCAACCGCTCCGCCACTTCCTCCGCCGTCATGCCCTTGAGCTCGCGGAGCCTGCGCAGCTCCTGGCCCAGCCGGCGTCGCCTGACGGTGGGATTGACATTGGACGCCACGGGACGTGCACCTCCGGCTGCCTGCCTGTAACTACCACTTTGCGTATCTGCTGTTGAGCAGACTGCCACCAAGGTGCTTCCTACCGCTGGGAAACAGTGGATATGCGGCGCGTACGCGTCAGTTCGGGCACGTTCCGGATACTCCGGACCCGGGGCGGGCCGGGGGCGGACCGAGGGCGGGCCGAGGGCGGACACGGCCGAGCGGGGCGACGAGGCGCGTACTGCTCGTACGCCTCGCCGCCCCGCTCGGACCAGCGGCTCCCGGAACCGGGTCTCAGGGGTGCTGTGTTGCTGCCGTGGAACTGCGGCTCAGTGCACCACGGCACGGGCCATCGCACCTCGGCGCGGCTGCATCGGAACCCCACGGGCGGGTTCCGGCGCACCGGGCCTGGTGCCTGGTCCGGTCTGCCGCCCGGCGGGGGCGGCGGGGTTACGGCGTGGCTGTGCGGCCGCGCCGTTCTGCACGTCCATGACGGCGTGGGCGACGAGCCCGCCCATGGGGTCGTGCCGGATCAAGTCCCGCAGCCTGGAACGAGAGGACCGTCCCTCGTTGCCCGGATACAGGTGCTTGCCGAGTCCGACCGCGTGGGCCAGGGCGGCGAGCGCGGCGGTCCGCGGGTCCGGCGGAACGCCGGTGCGGATCGCCGAATCCAGCCGGCCACGGATCTCCCGGGTGACGGCGTTGTCCGTCGCCTGGTACCGAGTGGTCGGCAGCACCCCGCACATCTGGCCCGCCACGGCGGCGACCATGCCGCACCGTTCGAGATGCGCGAGATAGATCTGGCGGAGCCCGAGACGCGGCCCGCCGATCCAGTTCACTGCCCGCACGGGAGCGCCACGCCTGCGTAGCAACTCCAACGCGCAGTCCAAAGTCGGATCTCCAGTCGGCCGTGGCTGCACCACGGCGATACGATCCCCGTCTGGGGCTATCCGTCCGGCCAGCGCCAGCTCTACTAGCTGTGCTCCGGCCAGACCGAGGTCGAGCGACTGCGGCTGTGCAGTGGTACCCGTGGCCGGGTCCAGTGCCAGCAGCAGAAGCTCCTCCGGAAGTGTTCTGCGGCTCCTGCCCATCCATGCCTCCCCGCGTGGATGAATGACAGGGTGACCCCTCTCACATTGGTCTGTCGAGGGTGCGTGACCGGTTCGTAAGGGAACCGGTAGGTATGTCGTTCTCGTCTACCGCAGGGGCTAAGCCCGCACACAGGACACTGGTACATGGTTCGGACAGCGCACGGCAACGTGCGAAGCGTGGAGGAGGCATCGGTGGCGGGCGAGTCCCCCGACAGGTCGAAGCAGCGCGAGTCGTCGGCAGAACCGACGTCGGGGAGCGCGGATCCGGTTCCCGAAGCACGCGACCCGCGGCTGGCGGTGGCCGCCGAGAAGGAGACCGCCGGCGGCGTGGACACCGCCACCCGGGTCTTCTCGGTCCGGGACCTGAAGACGGCCGAGGAGACCGGCGAGGGCGACGCGAAGCTCCGCGACGCGGTGGCGGCGTGGGTCCGCACAGGCGAGCCGACGGCGGGCACCGAGGACGCCACGGCCCCGGAGGCCCCTGAGACCCCCGAGGCGGCCACGGAGGCCGCGGACGGCCCCGAGACGCCCGAGGAGCGCCAGGAGACCCCGGAACCCCCGGAGAACGCCGACAAGCCCGCCACGGCGCCCGAGGCAACGACCACCCCAGAGCCCGAGGACACCAAGCCGACGGCAACGGCAACGGCGACGGACGAGCCCGAGGACGCCAGGCCCGAGGCGGCCACCGAGCCCCAAGACGCCACGCCCCAGGCCGAGTCGGCGACCGCCACGGAGCCGGAGGACACCAAGCCGACGGCAACGGCGACGGCGACGGCCGAGCCCGAGGACGCCAGGCCCGAGGCGGCCACCGAGCCCCAAGACGCCACGCCCCAGGGCAAGTCGGCGACCGCCACGGAACCCGAGGACGAGCCCAAGGCCGCGACCGAACCCGAGGACGCCAAGCCCGAAGCGACGGACGAGCCCGAGGACGCCGCGCCGACGGCAACGGACGAGCCCGAAGACGCCAAGCCGACGGCAACGGACGAACCCGAAGACGCCAAGCCGACGGCAACGGACGAGCCCGAAGACGCCGAGCCGACGGCAACGGACGAGCCCGAAGACGCCAAGCCGACGGCAACGGACGAGCCCGAAGACGCCAAGCCCGAAGCAGCGGACGAGCCCGAAGACGCCGCGCCTGAGGACGAGCCGGAGGCGGCCGCCGCGCCCGAGGACGCCAAGTCCGAGTCGACGGACGGTGGTTCGGGGTCTGCGGACGGAGGCGCGGACGCCGACGGCGAGGAGGCACCGCAGGGGCCACCCGCACCTGACAACGATGGCCGCACGGGTGGTGCGGGTGGGAAATCCGAGGGTGGCGAAGGCGAAGCCGAGTCCGCCGTCGACCAGCCCACCACCATGCTCAAGGCCCCCCGCCCCCCGCAGGTCGACCAGCCGACCACCATGCTCAAGCTGGGCGACGCCAAGCCCAAGCCCGCGCCCGCGCCGAAGCCCCCCGGGGACAAGGCCGAGACCGACGCCGAGCGCACCAGCCGGTTCGTCGCCCTCAAGTCGGACATAAAGCAGGGCCCGAAGCCCGAGCCCGCCCCCGCCTCCACCACCCGCACCACCGTCCTCCCCCAGATCGGCCCCGAGCGCACCACCCAGCAACCGCTTCCCCCGAAGCCCCCGCTGGACCTGCTCGCCGAGCTGACCAACACGCCTCCGCCGCCGGAGACCCCGGTCAGGACCCTCTTCCGCCGGGTCAAGATCTGGACGCCCCTGGTCATCGTCGCTCTGATCATCTTTGCGGTCGTACAGAATCTGCGCCCGCTCCCCCAGCCCACCCTCGACCTCACCGCGAAGGACACGTACACCTTCGACGGCAGCAAGGCGGACATCCCCTGGCCGGCCGACGGCCAGGCCGCCCTCGACGTCCAGGGCATCGGCACGTTCGGCTCCTCCGGCGAGCAGAAAGCGGTGCCGATCGCGAGCGTCGCCAAGGTGATGACGGCGTACATCGTCCTGCGCGACCACCCGCTGAAGAGCGGCGCCGCCGGCCCCAAGATCAAGATCGACCAGGCCGCCCAGGACCAGGCGAACGCCGGTCAGGAGTCGACCGTCGACGTGACGGCCGGTGACTCGATCACCCAGCGCGAGGCGCTGGAGAGCATCCTCATCGCCTCCGCCAACAACGTGGCCCGCCTGCTGGCGCGCTGGGACGCGGGTTCCGAGAAGGCGTTCGTGGCGAAGATGAACGCCACCGCGAAGAAGCTCGGGATGACGAACACGACGTACACCGACCCGTCGGGCCTCACGGACTCCACGGTCTCCACCGCGGTGGACCAGGTGAAGCTGGCGAAGGCCGCCATGGCGAGCGAGCCGTCGTTCCGCGAGGTCGCCGCGATGATGTCGTACGACGACTACAAGGGTGTCAACCACTCCAACTGGAACCAGCTGGTCGGCCACAACGACGTCGTCGGCATCAAGACCGGCACCACCACCTCCGCCCTCGGCAACCTGGTCTTCGCCGCGAAGAAGACGGTCGGCGGCCAGACCCGCACGGTCATCGGCGCGGTACTGCGGCAGCCGGCCAGCGCGGCCCCGGACAACAGCATCCTCACCGCCGCCCTCAACGCCGGCGACAAGCTGATCCGGGCCGCCCAGGGCGCGCTGAAGTCGGCGACGATCTACAAGAAGGGCAGCGTCGTCGGGTACGTGGACGACGGGCTCGGGGGCCGCACCCCGGTGGTGGCGACGGAGGACGTCACGGCCGTCGGCTGGTCGGGGCTGAAGGTGAAGCTGTCGTTCCAGGCGGACGACGTGCCGCACACCGCGAAGGCCGGTACCAAGGTCGGCACCCTCACCGTGGGTGACGGCTCCGGCTCCGCCGTCCAGGTGCCGGTCGCCCTGGAGAAGGACCTCGCCGAGCCCGGCTTCACGAGCAAGCTGACCCGCCTCGGCTGACCCATAACCGGCATTCCGTCACCGCACCCCGCCGATGGCGGCCCACCCCAGGGCCCCGCGGCGGGGTGCGTGCTAGCGTCACGAATCAGGGCAGGTCGCCGGTCGCCGGGACACGGCCGCGAACTGGACGGAAAGCGGCCGCCAACACCGTGGAACACGGCCGAGAACAGAAGACGGGACACGGGGAGTGCCTTCAGGTGGCCACAGCGGAGCCGACACGCGCCGACAACGCCGATCCGGGCCCGGTAGCCGGCCCGCGAATAGCCCTGCCGCCGGCGGCAGCGGACCGTACGGAGCGTAAGCTCGGCGACCGGCTGCTGCAGGCCGCCGAGCCGCTGCGCCGGCGCCTGCTGCGCCACCCGGTGCTGTCGGTCACGACCCTCGCCGGCATCCTGCACATCATCTGGTTCTTCACGTTCGCGAACAGCGGCGGCGATCTCGCGGCGCAGGACGCCTGGGCCGAGTTCGTCGGCCGCCACCCGGACTCGGCGTACAACCTCGCCTGGTACGGCGGTATGCACCCGGTGTCGTACAGCGTGGTGTCGCCGTACCTGATGTCGGTGATCGGTGTCCGTACGACGATGATGCTCGCCGGCACCGTCTCGGCCGGTCTGCTGACGCTGCTGCTCATCCGCAGCCGCGCGGTGAAGAACCCCCTGTGGGCCGCGCTCGCCGGGGTGTTCGCGCTGATCTGCAACGCGCTGTCCGGGCGGGTCACCTTCGGGCTCGGCACGATGTTCGCGCTGGCCTCGGTCGGGGCGGTGTTCTGCTGGCCGTACCGCTGGCGGGACAAACGGTGGGCGAAGGCGCTCGTCGCCGCGCCGTTCGCCGCGCTCGCCACCATGTCGTCGCCCGTGGCCGGGCTCTTCGTCGGGCTGGTCGCGGTCGCGCTGTTCCTGCAGAAGCGGCGGCCGGGCGCCTGGGCGCTGGGCCTGGCGCCCGCCGCCGTGGTGGCGGTGTCCGCCTGGCTGTTCCCGTTCTCCGGCACCCAGCCGATGCGCTTCGGCTCGGTGATCATGCCGCTCGCGTACGGCCTGCTCTGCCTGTTCCTGGTCCCGAAGGAGTGGAAGACGGTCCGGCTGACGGCGGCCGTGTACAGCGCCGGCGTGGTGCTGGTGTGGCTGGTCAGCTCGCAGATCGGCTCGAACATCTCGCGGCTGCCGATGCTGTTCGCGGGCGCGACCCTGATCGCGGCCCTCCCGTACACGGTCCCGCGCTCGCGCAGGTACTACACGGTCGTCCTCGCCTTCCTCGGCGTCTGCGGCTGGATCGGCTTCAAGTCCGTCGACGACATCGTCCACACGACCCCGGCCGCGTCCTGGGCCCGCGAACTCGCCCCGCTGGTGCACCAGCTCCAGCAGGTCGGCGCCGAGAAGGGCCGCGTCGAGGTGGTCCCGGCCCGCTCGCACCGGGAGGCGTCCGCGCTCGCGCCGTACGTCAACCTGGCCCGCGGCTGGAACCGCCAGGCCGACATGGAGCGCAACCCCCTCTTCTACGACGACACCCTCAACTCCGCGAACTACCACGAGTGGCTGCAGCGCTGGGCCGTGCACTTCGTGGTCGTGCCGAAGGACCAGCCCGACGGCGACGGCGGCGGCGAACGGGAGCGGGCGCTGGTGCAGCGCGGGATGCCGTACCTGAAGCAGATCTGGGGCGACGCCAACTGGCAGCTGTTCCGGGTGACCGATCCGGTGCCGCTCGCCGAGCCGAACGCGGTGGTGGACAGCGCCGAGCAGGGCGAGCTGACCATCGAGGTCCGCAAGGCCGGGCGGATCCTGATCCGGATCCCGTACTCGCCCTGGCTGAGCATCGTCGACGCGGACGGCAAGAGCTTCAAGGCGCCCCAGGAGACCGAGGCCTCCAAGCACCGGGCCGACGGCAGTCCGAAGACGTACACCAACGTCAACGGCTGCCTGAGGGAGACGCCGGAGGACGCCAAGGGGGACAAGTGGACGATGCTGCTGGCCCCGAAGGCCGGGACGTACCGGCTGGCGGCGCCGTACCAGCTGCCGCGGGGCACGCCCTGCCCCGACGGGCTGAAGTGACCGGCCCGCACGGCTGACATGACAGGCTGCATGACAGGTGGACCGAGTGGATTGACTCTCTGAGTCAATCCACATCCGATCCATATATTCCCAGCTCAGGATTGCAATCCGGGAGGCCGGAGAGGCCTGTCGGCGCCTCCGTGCGCCTCTTTTCATTACTTTTTACTTGACTCTCAATGACGGGCTCAGTTGACTGATTGACATTGATTCGTCGGCCGAGGAGGCAGCGCAGTCATGGGGGACGAGACGTTAGGGATCATCCTGGCGGGAGGCCGGGGCGAACGCGCCAAGCCGCTCACCCTTGCCTCCTCGGACTACATCCGCAGCAAGGCGCTCATCCCGTTCGCCGGCCGGCCCGTCATCGAATGGCTCGTCGAGAACTGCCGGGACCAGGGCATCCGCCGCTTCTACGTGGTCGCCCAGGGCGCCGAGAACCACAGCCAGATCAAGCTCGTGCTCGGCCGCGGCGAGCGGTTCGGCGTCGAGATCCACTACTCCCGGGCCCGGCTGGACCGCTACAACGTCGGCTCCGGCGCCGCCACCCTGCACAACCTCGAACGGTGGGACCTGACCGGCCGCGCCCTGGTCATGCCGGTCGACTCCGTCTTCGAGTTCTCGCTGCGCCGGCTGACCGACGCGCACGACGCCGCCGACGCCGTCGTGACCGTCGCCTCGGTCGGCCGCACGGCCGAGGAGATCGCCGGCAAGTACGGCGTGATGCAGACGGCCGCGGACGGCACCGTCTCGGGCTTCCTGGAGAAGCCCGGCCTCGACCGCGTCCACCGCCTCTTCCCCGAGACATCGTTGCCAGGCACCGCCTTCACCCTGCCCACCAACGCGGGCATGTACCTGGTCGACTGCGGACGCCTGCGGCTGGCGGCCCGCACCCCCGAGATGATCCGGCTCGCCCAGCAGCGCCTCGACTGGGGCGGCGACCTGCTGCCCTGGCTGGTCCGGCGGGGGCTGCCGGTCGCGGCCTCGCCCATCGACCGGCTCGGCGACCTCGGCAGCATCCCGGACTACCTGGCCACCCTCGGCGACGTGCTGCGCGGCCACTACCCGTGGATGAGCCGGGCCATGGGTGCGCCGGTGAGCACCGACCCGAGGTACTGGATCCACGAGTCGAGCCTGCGCACCAAGGACAGCGCGACCGGCACCACCCTCGCCCAGAAGATCTCCGAGGGCAGCGTGGTGCTCGGCCCGGCCGTACGCATCGGGCGGAACGCCGAGATCGGCCCCGGCGTGAAGCTGCGCTACACGGACGTCGGCGACGACGTCGACATCGACGAAGGGGCCCGGCTCAGCCGGACGGCGATCGGCGACGGCGCCGTCGTCGGGCCGTACGCCCGGGTCACCGACTCGTACGTGGGGCCCATGGCGCAGGTGCACTCCGCCCGCGACAACCCCGTCCGGCTCGTCCACTCGGCGATCGGCGAGGCCGCCGACCTGCGTCCCGGCACCCGGCTCTCGGGGGTGAGCGTCTATCCGCGGCTGCGGGTCCCCGCCCTCACCGGGCTGCCCACCGGCACCCATCTGACCAGCTCCGACGACATCCTGCGCTGGATCTGAACCGCTGCATCCGACACCGCTGGATCCGAACCGCCGGATCCCAACCACCGGATCCCAACCGCTGCATCCCAACCGCCGGATCCGAACCGCCGGATCCGAATCCGCGCCCCGGCACCCACCCGCTCCGTCCCGCACGTCATCCGTCCGGCTCGGCTACCGCCCTGGGGAGTTTTCTCGATGGACAGCCCGATCGCAGTCATAGGAGGGACCGGCCGGGTCGGCCGGCTCGTCACCCGGCAGTTGCTGGCCCGGGGCGAGACCGTCCGGGTCATCGGCCGCAGCACCCAGCGCGCC
This sequence comes from Streptomyces sp. NPDC058464, assembly GCF_042721035.1. Classification (NCBI taxonomy): domain Bacteria; kingdom Bacillati; phylum Actinomycetota; class Actinomycetes; order Kitasatosporales; family Streptomycetaceae; genus Streptomyces; species Streptomyces sp. NPDC058464. The sequence continues at coordinate 59,402 of NZ_JBHXMA010000016.1, read as the reverse complement.
CGGCGGCACATGCCCGCGCAGGCGCAGTACTTCACGGCCGACGTACGCGACCCCGGCACGCTGAGCACCCCGCTGCACGGGTGCGCCGCCGTCGTCTACGCCGTGGAACCCGGCACCGACGCCGCCGGCCCGGACAGCCCGGAGTCGACCCTGCACGGCGGTGTCCGGCACGTCCTCGACGCCCTGGGCGCCGCCCTGACCGGCCGCCACTTCGTGCTCGTCAGCCAGCGGCACGTCACCCGCCGCGACCACCCCATGAACGCCTACGGCAGGATGCTGGACTGGCGGCTGGCCGGCGAGGACGCGGTCCGCTCCTCGGGCCTGCCCTACACGGTGATCCGGCCGGGCTGGCTGACCGACGAGCCCGGACACGGCGTGCTGCACCTGGAACAGGGCGACGTCGGCGACGGGTTCGTGGCCCGCTCGCACGTCGCCGAGGCCTGCGTCCGGGCGATCGGCTCGCCCGCGGCGCACGGCGTGACGTTCGAGATGCGCAGCGAGACCGGCCCGGCCTCCGGCGCCGTGCCCTGGGGCGAACTCTTCGCCGGGCTGCGGGCCGACGCCCCGGCCGGGACCAGGGCGGTGTTCGCATGAGCGTCTCCACCGAGGCCCAGGACCAGCCGGCCGCCGGCGCCACGACCGCCGCCACCACCACGACGACGGATGCCACGAACCCGTACATGACCCTGCCCGCCGACCACGACACCGAGACCGGCACCCTCGGCGTCCCCCAGCCCGGCGTCACCCCGGGCCACCCGCAGCCGCTGGGCAGCACCGTCGACGCCGGCGGGGTGAACTTCTCGGTCTTCTCCGAGCACGCCACCCGTGTCGACCTGCTGCTCTTCGAGAACTGCGACAGTCCCGAGCCCTACCGGACCATCCGGCTGCACCCCGGGCGGCACCGCAGCTTCCACTTCTGGCACTGCCATGTGCAGGGGCTGGGCGCCGGCCAGGTCTACGCCTACCGCATGGACGGTCCGCGCGACCCCGCCGCCGGGGGCAGCCGCTTCGACCACCGCAAGGTGCTGCTCGACCCCTACGCCCGCGCCAACGTCAACAGCTGCTGGGAGCGGACCCGCGCGATCGGCCCCGGGGACAACGTCGAGTACTCGATGCGCAGCCTGGTGGTCGACCTGGACGACTACGACTGGGAGGGCGACACCCCGCTGCGCACCCCGATGGCCGACACGGTCGTCTACGAGATGCACGTCCGCGGCTTCACCGCCTCGCCGACCTCCGGGGCGGCCCATCCCGGGACCTTCTCGGCCGTCATCGAGAAGATCCCGCACCTGCAGGAACTCGGTGTCACCGCCGTGGAGTTGCTGCCGGTCTTCGACTTCGACGAGACCCAGGTGCTGCGGACCGGCCCCGACGGCACCCCGCTGCGCAACTACTGGGGCTACGACCCGTACGGGTTCTTCGCCCCGCACACCGGCTACTGCTCCAGCCCCCATCTGGCCACCCACATCACCGAGTTCCGCGACATGGTGAAGGCGTTCCACAAGGCGGGCATCGAGGTCATCCTCGACGTGGTCTTCAACCACACCAGCGAGGGCAACGAGTTCGGGCCGACGATCAGTTTCCGGGGCGCGGCGAACGAGGCCTACTACCACCTGTGGCCGCAGGACCGCTCGCACTACATGGACTTCACCGGGTGCGGGAACGCGGTCAACGCCAACCACCCCATCGTCACCAAGTTCATCCTGGAGTCGCTGGAGTACTGGGTCTCCGAGCACCACGTCGACGGCTTCCGCTTCGACCTCGCCTCGGAGCTGTCCCGCGGTCCGATGGGCTACGAGATGGCGGTGCCGCCCGCGCTGTGGGCGATCGAGCTGTCGCAGATCCTGGCCGAGACGAAGATCATCGCGGAGCCCTGGGACGGCGGCGGGCTCTACCAGGTGGGCCGGTTCCCGGGGAAGCGCTGGGCGCAGTGGAACGGCCCCTTCCGGGACGACGTACGGCGGTTCGTGCGCGGCGACGCGGGCATCGCCGGCGAGGTCGCCTCCCGGCTCGGCGGCTCGGCCGACCTGTTCGCCCCGCAGGAGGAACTGCCCACCAACAGCATCAACTTCGTGACCTGCCACGACGGTTTCACCCTCAACGACCTGGTCAGCTACAACACCAAGCACAACCACGCCAACGGTGAGGCGAACGCCGACGGGGCGAACGAGAACTACAGCTGGAACTGCGGCTCCGAGGGCCCCGCGGACGACCCCGAGGTGGAGGGGCTGCGGGTGCGGCAGGTCAAGAACCTGCTGTCGATCCTCATGCTCAGCCGCGGCGTCCCGATGCTGCTGGCCGGCGACGAGTTCCGCAACAGCCAGGCCGGCAACAACAACGGCTACTGCCAGGACGGCCCGCTCTCCTGGCTCGACTGGGAGCAGGCGAAGACCGAACGGGAGACGCTCGGGTTCACCCGGGGCGTCATCGGGCTGCGCAAGCGCTACCGCACCCTCCGTGAGCCGCAGTTCTTCTCCGAGCGGCTCAACCCCCGCCTGCTGCCCGACATCACCTGGCACGGCACGCGGCTGCACCAGCCGGGCTGGGAGAACCCCGACGCCCACGTGCTGGCCTGCACGTACGGCGGTTTCGACGGCGACCCGGACCTGCACCTGGTCCTCAACATGTACCACCTGGGCCTCGACTTCGAGCTGCCCGACCTCCCCGGCCACCGCTGGCACCGCGTCCTGGACACGGCCCGGCCGGCCCCGTACGAGATCCTCCCGCCCGGAGCGGAGGAGCCGGTCGACGGTCCCACCTATCACGCCCAGGGCCGCAGCGTCGTGCTGCTGGCGGCCCTGCCCGACGAGAAGGGCACGCGACGATGAGCGCACTCTCCCAACGACGCATCACCTCCGACACCCTGGCGGGTTACGTCACCCACTACAGCCCCACAAGGCGCATGTTCGGTCTGCGCAGCCCGGACGGGCGTGAGTTCACGGTCCACCTGACCCACAACGCCGTCTCCCGCATCGTCCGCAACCTCGGCGACTCCTACCGCGACACCACGGCCGACACCGTCGACATGCTGGCCGAGGGCCGGTTCCTGTTCGCGTACGGGATCCTCTACGAGTGGGAGGGCGGCGCCCGCTTCGACGCGAAGGAGATCACCTTCCCGGAGGAGAGCCGGGGCCAGTACGTCTTCGAGCACCCGAACTGGTGGGTGCAGCAGGCCGCCGCGATCGCCGACTTCTACCTGCGCGGCCAGTTCCCGGACGGGAACTACGACTGGCGCACCTTCCGCACCCACCTGACCCTCAGCGGCACCCACTTACCGGACTTCCACGGCAAGGACGTCCGGCAGGAGACCGACACCATCTCCCGGCTGGTGTACGGGCTGGCCACCGCCTACCTGCTGACCGGCGAGGACCGCTTCCTGGAGGCGGCCCAGTCCGGCACCGAGTACCTGCGCGAGCACATGCGGGTGGACGACCAGGCGGACGGGATCACGTACTGGTACCACGGCATCGACATCACGGCGGGCGGCCACCGGCCGGTCTTCGCCTCGGAGTTCGGCGACGACTACGACGCGATCCCGATGTACGAGCAGATCTACGCGCTGGCCGGCCCCACCCAGACCTTCCGGATCACCGGCGACCCGAAGATCCTGAACGACATCGACCGCACGGTCGCCCTGTTCCAGAAGTACTTCCGCGACCCGGTCGAGGGCGGGTTCTTCTCGCACCTGGACCCGATCGCCCTCGACCCGGGCGCCGACTCGCTGGGCCGCAACCGGTCCCGCAAGAACTGGAACTCGGTCGGCGACCACGCCCCGGCGTACCTGATCAACGCCTATCTGGCGACCGGCCGTCCGGACTTCGCGGCGCTCCTGGAGGAGACCGCGGACACGATCGTCAAGCGGTTCCCGGACGAGCCCAACTCCCCGTTCGTGCAGGAGCGGTTCCACGCCGACTGGAGCCCGGACCGCACCTGGGGCTGGCAGCAGGACCGCGCGGTGGTCGGCCACAACCTCAAGATCACCTGGAACCTGACCCGCATCAAGGCCCTGCACGACAAGCCCGAGTACGGCACCACGGCGGAGCGGATCGCCGAGCTGATGCCCTCGGTGGGCAGCGACGGCCTGCGCAGCGGCTGGTACGACGTGGTGGAGCGGCAGCCCGACCCGGACAGCGGCATCCACCGCATGGTCTGGCACGACCGCAAGGCCTGGTGGCAGCAGGAGCAGGCGATCCTCGCCTACCTCATCCTGGCCAGCACCACCGACGACCCCGAGCACCTGCGGCTGGCCCGGGAGGCGGCGGCGTTCTACAACGCGTACTTCCTCGACTACGAGGACGGCGGCGTCTACTTCAACGTCCTGGCCAACGGCATCCCGTACCTGCTGGGCACCGAGCGGCTCAAGGGCAGCCACGCGATGGCGGGCTACCACGCGCTGGAGCTCTGCTACCTGTCGGCGACCTACACCGGTCTGCTGCTCGGCAACGACCCGGTGACCCTGCACTTCCGGCCGCGCCCCGACGACCTCCCGGAGCGGCTGCTGCGGGTGGCGCCGGACCTGCTGCCGGCCGGCTCGGCGGAGCTGACCCGGGTGTGGGTGGACGGGCAGCCGTACCAGAACTTCGACGCCAAGGACCTGACCGTACGGCTGCCGGAGGGCGGCGAACCGGTGCGGGTGCGGGTGGAGCTGGAGCCCGCGCAGATGCGGCTGCGGATGCGCAGCGAGTTCGACGGCGGCACCGCCCACATCAGCTGCCGCGGCGTGATCGACGCGGCCGAACTGGGCAAGTTCCGCAGGATCCTGGCCGAGGTCATGGCGGCCACCCCCGGACGGGTGGAGTTCCACCTCTGCGAGACCAGCGAGATGTGCCGGTCCGCCATCAACGAGCTGCTGTTCCAGCGCACCAAGGCGGGGCTCGACGTCGACTTCGTGATCGTGGGCTGCGCCCTGCCGGAGGTCGCGGACGCGCTGCTCGCCACGGACGCCTTCCTGCTGGAGGGTGGTGACGACTGCAACCATGAGTGATCTCGCGACCATCACCCTCCCGTTACCGTCCGTGCGTACCCCGGGCGCCCCGCCCGGTGCCCACGACCTGCCGGCCTACTGCGGCGAGCTGTTCGGCCAGTTCACCCGGGCCGACCAGCGCCGCTGGGGCGAGGTGTACCTGCGCGGCCTGCTGGCCGTGCCCGGCCGCAAGACGCCCGCCCGGATCACCGAGCAGGTGCTGGGGCGGCGGGCGGTGCAGCAGATCCAGCAGTTCGTGAACCAGAGCCCCTGGGCGTCCGCGCCGGTGCGCGGCCGGCTGGCCGGGCAGATGGCCCGGGCCTTCCGGGCCGAGGCCTGGTCGGTGGACGAGGTCGTCTTCGCCAAGAACGGCGACCGCTCGGTCGGCGTGGCCCGCCAGTACGCGGCCTCCCAGGAGCGCACCGTCAACTGCCAGCTGGCGCTGGCGACCTCGCTGGTGGGGCACGCCGGCGGGGTCCCGGTGAACTGGCGCCTGGTGCTGCCGACCCGCTGGGACCGGGACGAGGGTCTGCGCGGCCAGGCGCACCTGCCGGAGCACGAGCGCTGCCGTCCGCGGTGGAGCTATGTCCTGGAGGCGCTCGACGAGATGCTCGACGAGTGGTCCCTGGAGCCGCTGCCGGTGCTGGCCGACTGGCGCGGCGACGGGGACCCGGACCCCCTGTTACGGGGTCTGGAGGCCCGCGGTCTCGGCTATGTGGTCCAGGCATCGCCGCACACGCCGGTGCTGCTCCCCCGCGGACGGGCCACCGCCCGCGGGGCCGGCGGCACCCTGGCCGAACTCGCCGCGCACGCCGTCCGGCAGACCGAGCGGACGTCGGTGACCTGGCACGACCCGGTGACCGAACGCATGTGTCACTCGGAGTTCCTGACCGTGCCGGTGCTGCTGCGGGCCGAGCGCTCGCCGGAGGGCTGCCCGACCACGGTCCCGCGGCCGCGGATGCTCCTCGCGGACTGGCCCTACGGCCGGCCGCAGCCGCGGGCCTACTGGCTGACCAACCTGCCGGTGCGCCGGCTCGCGGAGCTGGTGCTGCTGGCCCGGCTGCGCAGGTTCGCCGGGGAGGCGCTGGGCCGGATGCACGACGAGTTCGGCCTCGGTGACTTCGAGGGCCGCTCCTTCCGGGGCTGGCACCACCACGTCACCCTGGCCTCGGCCGCCCTCGGCTTCGACATGGTGCGCCAGCAGGCCGACGAGAGAGCCCTGAGCACCCCGCATGCCTGACCGGCACCACCGAGGCGGCCCCGCGCGGACACCACCGCACGGGGCCGCCGCATGCTCACTTCTCCCAGCCGACCTTCGTGAAGTCGATGTCGCCGAGGCCCGGGACGCCGTAGTTGGCCAGGCCCTTGCGGACGGCGAGGATCTGGGGGCGCTGGTAGAGCTCGATGTCGTGGCCGAGCCGCCAGATCTCGGTGTCCGCCTCGTTGTAGAGGCGCTCTGCGGTCCGTTCGTCGAGGGTGCCGGCGGCCCGGTCGAGGAGCTGGTCCACCTTCGCCGAGCCGACCCGGCCGTAGTTCTCGAAGACCTGCCCGCCGGCCGGGCGCCGGTAGATGGCGTGGGCGGAGCTCGGGTACGTCAGCCCGGTGAACCGGAAGATCGCGAGGTCGAAGTTGCCCTTGTCCAGGTACTGCGGGCCGTAGGCCGAGGCGGGCACCTTCTCGATGTCGACGCGGACGCCGGCCCGGGCCAGCATCTGCTGGACGAGCTGGGCGAGGTCCTCGCCGAGCCGGTTGGTGCCCTCGCTCAGCACCAGGCGCAGGGTGAGGCTGCGGCCGTCCTTCGTCCTGGGCTTCCCGGCGCCCTGGCTGCGCCAGCCCGCGCGGTCGAGGGCGCGCTCGGCGGCCTTCAGGTCGAAGCGGCCGTACGGGCCGGAGTCGTCGGCGTAGCCGGGCTGGTTGGTCATGTAGAAGTGGTTGCCGAGCAGCGGCACCTTCACCGGCAGGCCCGAGGCCGCGACCTGGGCGAGCGCCGGGCGGTCCACGGCCTGCTGCAGGGCGCCTCGCACCGCCCGGTCGGCCAGTGGCCCGGCGGCGCCGTTCAGCGTGATGTGCACCTCGTCCCAGGCGGAGCCGATCCGGATGGCGGTGTCCGGCGCCTTCGCCAGCTGGGCGTAGGCCTCGCTGGTGGCGGCGTTGACGGCGTCGACCTCGCCGTTGAGGAAGGCCTGCAGGGCGGCGTCGGGGTCGAGGACGCGGAAGACGATGCGGTCGAGCCGGGGCCGGGTGCCCCACCACGCGGCGTCGGGGACGAGGGTGAGGGTCTGCGCCGTGCGGTCGACGGAGGCGAGCCTGAAGGGGCCCGCGGTGACCGGGAGCCGGCCCTGCCAGTCGGAGTCGAAGTGCTGGGGGCTGTCGTAGGCGACGGCCGGGAAGAGCGGGGTGAAGAGCCGGCGCCAGTCGGCGTACGGCTTCTTGAAGGTGACCCGGACCTCGTGCGCGCCGGCGCCCTGGCGGACGTCGGCGATCCGGTCGTAGCCGCTCGGGTCGGCGACCAGGTACCGGTCGTCGCCGCCGCCGACCGCGTGCCACTGGGCGGCGAAGTCCCGCCAGCTCAGGGCCCGGCCGTCGGACCAGCGGGCCTTCGGGTTGAGCCGGTAGGTGACGACCTGGCGGGAGCCCGCGGTGGAGACGGTGGCGGAGGTCAGGTAGTCCCGCACGATGCGGGGGACGCCCTCGGCGTCGCGGGTGAAGAGCCGCGGCTCCGTCATCGTGTCGACGGTCCACACGTCGTCCAGGGCGCCGTCGACGTGGTTGAAGTTGAACTGCGTGATCATCTGTGTGATCGGCAGGGTCAGGGTCCCTCCGGAGCGGAGGTCCCCGGACGGCAGGGCGTTGATGTCGTAGGTGCCGTAGGCGGGAAGCGCCCGGTGCCGGGAGTCGTCGTGTCCGCCGGAGCCGGAGCATCCGGTTGTCGCGAGGGCGACGAGCGCCCAGACGGCCAGCCACGCGGCCCCAGCCCGTAATCGCTCCACCTGCCAGCCCCTCCGGCGTCGCGGCACCGCCAACTACCTTGACTTTCCTGCGAATTGTGGCGTGGGAGCTTAACATCACGATGTTTCCCTCAAATGAAGAGAAGGCAGACTCCATCCCCCGGCGGACGCCCGCGCTCCGCCCCGGCCGTCACTCTCCGTGCCCCGTCAGGAGTCCCATGTTCTTCCTGATCGCCAGGCGCCTGGCCCGCTGCATGGTCCTGTTCCTCGTCTCCCTGGTCCTCTCCTACGCGCTCGCCTCGACCGCGCTCGATCCCCGCGCCTACTTCGAGGACCGCAGGCCACCGCCGCCGGCCCGGGTCGTCGACCGCGAGCTGTCCCGGCTCGGCATGGACGACCGCGCCCCGCTGCCGGAGCGCTTCGCGCACTGGGCGGACCGCGCCGTCCACGGCGACCTGGGCCGCACCATCGACGACCAGTCCGTGACCGCCGAATTCGGCCGCCGGATCGGCGTGTCGGTACGGCTGCTGCTGGTGGGCACGGTGACCGGCACGGCCGTCGGCACGCTGGCCGGGGTGTGGGCGGCGGTCCGCCGCGGCGGGCTCGGCGACCGGGCGCTGGCCGGGTTCTCCTTCGCGGTGCTGTGCGTGCCCACCTTCGTGCTGGCGCTGCTCCTGAAGACCGGGGCGCTCGCGGTCAACCGGGCCGCGGGCGGCACCGTCGTCAAGTACACCGGCGAGCACACCCCCGGGCTCCAGGGCGACTGGACGGTCCAGCTGCGGGACACGGCGGCCCACCTGGTCCTCCCGGCGCTCTGTGTGGCGCTCGCGGCGATCGCCCTGTACAGCCGCTACCAGCGCGCCGCCACCCTGGACGTGCTCGGTGCGGACCACCTGCGCACCGCCCGCGCCAAGGGGCTCACCCCGGGCCGTGCGCTGCTGCGGCACGGGCTGCGGATCTCGCTGGTGCCGGTGACGGTCTTCTTCTCCTTCGGCGTCCTCACCCTGGTCACCGGGTCCGTGTTCACCGAGCGGGTCTTCGGCTGGCCCGGCATGGGCAGCTGGCTGATCGACTCGGTGGAGAAGGGCGACGTGAACTCGGTGGTGGCGGTCGACGGCTTCGCCGCGGCCGTCGTCCTGCTGGCGGGGCTGGTCGCGGACGTCCTGCACGCGCTGCTCGATCCCCGGGTGCGGCAGCCGTGAGAGCGGGGCGGCGCGGGCGCGCGGTGCTCGGCCGGCTGGCCCGGCACCCGGGGGCGCTGTGCGGGCTCGCGCTGCTGCTGGCCCTGGTGGTGCTCGCGGTCGCCGGGCCGTACGTGTGCCGGTGGTCCTACGCGGACGTCGACTACACGGCGCTGCGGCAGCCGCCGGACGCGCGGCACTGGATGGGCACCAACCGGATCGGGCAGGACGTGTTCGCCCAGGTCGCGCACGGACTGCGGAAGTCGCTGCTGATCGGGGCACTGGTGGCGGCGGTCGCCACCGGTCTTGCGGCGGCGGTGGGCGCCTCGGCGGGCTACTTCGGCGGCTGGACGGACCGGTTGCTGATGCTCGTGGCGGACCTGCTGCTGGTTCTCCCCGGCTTCCTGGTCCTTGTGGTGCTCGCCCCGCGCCTTCGCCGGTGGGGCTGGCTCGCGGTGGCCGGGCTGCTCGCCCTGCTGGGCTGGACGGTCACGGCGCGGGCGGTGCGCGGCCTGACCCGCTCGCTGAAGGAGCAGCAGTTCGTGGTGGTGGCGCGGCTGATGGGGGTCGGGCCGGTGCGGATCATCTGGCGGCACGTGTTGCCGCACCTGGCCTCGTTCCTGATCACCGACGCGACGGTCACGGTGGCCGGGGCGGTGGTCAGCGAGGCCGGGCTGTCCTACTTCGGCTTCGGCGTCCAGCCGCCGGACGTCTCCCTGGGCACGCTGATCGCGGACGCGTCCGACGTGGCCCTGGTGTATCCGTGGATGTTCTTCTTCCCTGCGGGTCTGCTGATCGCGTTCGTGCTGGCGGTCAGCCTCCTCGGCAACGCCCTGCGCGACGCCCTGGACCCCACGACGGTACGGTCCGCCGGGCCGCCCCGCGGTGTCGTGTCGGGGCTCGCGTGACGGGCGCGGGCCCGGCGGCGCGCGGGGCGGCGGGGCGTGGACCTGCGGGGCGTGAACCGGCGGGGCGTGGACCTGCCGCCCCGGTCCTGGAGGCGCGCGGTCTGACGGTCGCCTTCGGCGGCGGGCGGCGGCGGCCGCCGGTGCCCGTGGTGCGCGGCGTCGACCTCGTGCTGCGCCCCGGCGAAGTGCTGGGTCTGGTCGGTGAGTCCGGCGCGGGCAAGTCGCTCACCGCGCTCTCCCTGCTCGGCCTGGCACCGCCCGGCGCCCGAGTGGGCGGTTCGGTGCGGCTGCTGGGCGAGGAGGTGCTGGGGCGGCCGGAGCGGGAGCTGGCCGGGATCCGGGGCCGCCGGATCGCCATGGTCTTCCAGGATCCGCTGCACGCCTTCACCCCGGTGCTGCGGGTCGGCGACCAGATCGCGGAGGCCCTGCGCATCCACGAACGCCCCCGCCCGCGCCGCGACACGGCGCTGCGGCGGGCCGTGGAGCTCCTGGACTTCGTGGGGGTGCCGCAGCCGTCCCGGGCCGCGGGCGCCCTGCCGCACCAGCTGTCCGGCGGAATGCTCCAGCGAGCCATGATCGCGATGGCGGTGGCGAACCGGCCCGCGGTCCTCGTCGCGGACGAGCCGACCAGCGCGCTCGACGTGACCGTGCAGGCCCAGGTCCTTGAAGCGCTCGCGGCGGCCCGGCGGGAGACGGGAGCGGCGCTGCTCCTCGTCACCCACGACCTCGGCGTGGTCGCGGGCGCCGCGGACCGGGTCACGGTCCTCTACGCGGGGCGGGTGGTGGAGACCGGGCCGGTGGAAGCGGTGCTGTGCCGCCCCCGGATGCCGTACACCCTCGGGCTCGTCGGCTCGGTGCCGCGCCTCGACGCCCGGGTGCCGCTCACCCCGGTGCCGGGCACCGCCCCCGCGCCGGGCACCGCCGGCCCGGGCTGCCCCTTCGCCCCGCGCTGCCCGCTGGCGGAACCGGAGTGCCGCACGGCCGAGCCCCCGCTCACCGGAGTGGACAGCCCGTCCCGCGCCGACGCCTCGGCACCCGGCGCCCACGAGGCGGCCTGCCGACGGATCCCGGAGGTCCGGCACTGGAGCGCGGCGGAGCTGTTCGGACCGCCGACGCAGCCCCCGGGCCGGGGCGGGACACCGGGCCGGGGCAGCACACGGGGCCGGGGCGGGACACCGGGCCGGGACGCCACACCGCAGGGCAGGGGCGCCGACGTCGTGCTGCGGGTCTCCGGGCTCGGCCGGTCGTACCGGTCGTACCGGTCGGCCGGGTTCCGGCAGCGGCGTGTTCCCGAGGTGCGGGCCGTCGAGTGGGTCGATCTGGAGGTGGGGCGCGGGCAGACCCTGGCGCTCGTCGGGGAGTCCGGGGCCGGGAAGAGCACGACGCTGCGGGAGATCGCCTCGCTGACGGCTCCGCAGGCCGGCCGGGTGGAGATCCTCGGGCAGGACACCGCGCTGCTGTCCCGCCGGGCGGCGCGTGAGCTGCGGACGGCGGTGCAGCTGGTGCCGCAGGATCCGATGTCGAGCCTCGATCCGCGGATGCCGGTGGGCGACATCGTCGCCGAACCGCTGCACGCCGCGCGGGTGCCGCCGGCCGTCGTGGCGGCGCGGGTGCCCCGGCTGCTCTCCCAGGTGGGGCTGCGCCCCGCGGACGCGGACGGCTACCCGCACCGGTTCTCCGGCGGACAGCGGCAGCGCATCGCCATCGCCCGGGCCCTCGCGGTCGGGCCCGCGCTGCTGCTGCTCGACGAGCCGGTGTCCGCGCTGGACGTGTCGGTGCAGGCCGGGATCCTGGACCTGCTGCTGCGGCTGAAGCGGGAGCTGGGCCCGGCGTATCTGCTGGTCTCGCACGACCTCGCGGTGGTACGGCAGCTCGCCGACCGGGTGTCGGTCATGTACGCGGGCCGGACGGTGGAGACGGGCGGTGTCGCCGAGGTGTTCGGGCGGCCGCGCCATCCCTACACCCGGGCCCTGCTCTCGGCCGTCCCGCTGCCGGATCCGCTCGCCGAACGCTCCCGGCGCCGGATCGTGCTGCCCGGTGACCCCGGGCCGGACCCGCGCACCGCCTCCGGCTGCGGCTTCCGGGCCCGCTGTCCCCACCACGCCGTGCTCTCCGCCGCGGAACGGCGGCGCTGCGCGCAGGAGGTGCCCCGCGGGCGGGCGGCGGGCCCGGAGGCCGGCCACACCGTCGCCTGCCACTTCCCGCACGACCTCCCGCACGACGAAGGACCGGGGCCGGTCCGACGGCCGTAGTGCGGCCGCCGGACCGGACCCGGTCCCGTGCGCAGCGCGTGTCCGATCAGCAGCAGCCACCACTCCCACCGCTGGACGCGGCCATGCCCTCGTGCACCGGGCGGTTGCTCGGACCGGAGGCGCTCAGCCACAGGCCCCCCGACACAAGACCACTGACCAGGACGACGATTGCAAAGAGCGCGATTATTTTATTGCTCACGAAAATCCCCTCCCCTGAACAATAGAAGGCTGCGCCTTGACAATTAAAGTCAACCTTGAATGACAGTTATAGTCAAGCAGTTTCTCGCAAAATCAATAACAATCAAACGGAATATCGCGCACCACATAAGCCTGCCGGTAAATCGATCAGAGAACTGTGCTGCAAAATGCGGTCGAGAGCCGCTAAAAGATCACCGGAAGCCCATTGGGTAGATATCAACTTACTGGTAACATCGATCTGTCATCCCGACAGTCAAGTACTGCACCGAGGAGTTGGCATGGATCCACTCGGCAACGCGACGGCCGCAGGGCTGGGCGAGCGCATCAGGTTGTTGCGCGGCAAACGTGGACTCAAGCAGCAGGACCTCGCGTCCGGGGAGATTTCGGCGAGCTACATCTCCTTGATCGAGTCGGGCAAGCGCGGCGCCCCGTCGGACTCGGTGCTCGCCGCGCTCGCCGAGCGCCTCGGGTGCTCGGTGGAGTACCTGCGCAGCGGACGCGACGACCACGAGCTGGAGGAGACCCGGCTGCGGCTGGCCTTCGGCGAGATGGCCCTGCGCAACGGCAGCAACGGCGAGGCCCTCCAGACCCTGAGCGACCTCCTGGCGAAGCCGTCCCTGCTGGACCCGTCGATGACCCGGCGCGCGCGCATCGCGCAGGCCTCCGCCCTGGAGAAGCTCGACCGGATCGAGGCCGCCATCACGATCCTCGAAGACCTCCAGCGCGACCCCGAACTGCCGCCCGGTTCCGCCGACTGGTGCACCGTGTCGGTCGCCCTGTGCCGCTGCTACCGCAACGCCGGCGACATCACGACGAGCATCGAGATCGGCGAGCGGGCCATGTCCCGCCTCGACGCCCTCGGCCTGGACGTCACCGTCGACCACGTCCAGCTCGGCGCCACGCTCATGGCGTCGTTCCACATGCGGGGCGACCTCACCCGCGCCCAGCTTCTCGGGGTCCGGCTCCTGGACGCCGCCGAGAAGCAGGGGGCACGGGCCGCGCGGGGTGCCGTCTTCTGGAACGCGGGGCTCGTGGCGCGCTCCCGCGGCCAGCTGAACGAGGCGCTGGCCCTGGTGGAGCGGGCGCTGGCGCTGATGTCCGAGGACGACAACATCCGCCATGTCGCCATGCTCAAGATGAACTGCGGCTCGCTGCTCCTCCAGGTCGACCAGCCCGAACCGGCGCGCGCCAAGCAGCTGTTGGAGGAGGCCCAGCAGCTGCTGGCGGAGGTCGGCAACGCGCCCGAGCTCGCCCAGTGCGAGATCGGCCTGGCCGACGCGGACGCGATGCTCGGCAACTGGGACGAGGCCGCGGCCCACGCGGAGCGGGCCCTCGGCCTCACCGGCCCGGAGTCCCGCATCCAGGCGGTCGGTGCGCGTGCCACGCTCGCCGAGATCCATCTGCTGCGCGGCGACCACGAGCAGGCGGCCCAGTGCCTGCAGGCCGCCACCCGGCAGCTGCGCCAGTTCCCGCCGTCCCACCAGACCGCGCTCAACTGGCGTTACGTGGGCGACCTGTGGCGCCGCCAGGGCAACAGCACGGCCGCCCTGCAGGCGTACGACCAGGCGCTGTCGTCGGCCGGCCTGGCCCCGAACCGCGACCCGAGCACGTCCTTCACCGAGCAGGGCCGTTCCTGACCCGCTCCGCCCCGTTCCCCGGACCACCCGAATTCCCCTCCCGGAACCGCCGTGAAATACCCGCACGACAAAGCGAATTGAAAGTCCGTCGAGCACCGATTTCCATGTACCGGTTCCGGTCCTTTCACCGCCGGATTCGACGCCGTTCGACGCCTGTTCGGACGCCGAGTCGGACATGGGGTCGACCGCCGCCCCGGAATCCGGGGCGGACGCCGGACCGGACCCCCGGCCGGACGCCGGGGCGAGCACCGGGGCGAGCGCCCGGCCGGAGCCCGGGACGGACGCCCGGCCCGGCGCCGCGTCGGACGCCGGGTCCGCTGACCGGACGGGGCCGGTGGAGCGGCCCCGGGCCGGTGGAGCAGTCCCGGGCCGGTGGCCGTCAGTGGGGTGCGGTGGCCAGTCGGTGCACCGCGGCGAGCGGGACCGGCAGTCGGTCGGGGCGCAGCCGGGACTCGTACACGGCCTCGTAGACGGCCTTGTCCGCCTCGAAGGCCCGGAGCAGCACGGGGTGGCAGTCCGGGTCCTCGTGTCCGGCGGCCGCGTACCCGGCGACGAACGCCCGCCGGTTGCGCACCGCCCACGCGGACGCGCGCCTCCGCCGCCGCAGCCGGGCCGCGGGCGAGGTCTCCGCCGGTTCGCCCGCCTCGACGGCGGTGAGCCCGGTGCGGGCCGCGTAGTCGAAGGAGCGCAGCATGCCGGCGACGTCCTTCAGCACCGGCTGCGGGCGGGCGCGTTCGGCGGCGGACCGGGCCGGCTCGCCCTCGAAGTCGACGATCCGCCAGCCGTCGTGGGTCCGCAGCGCCTGCCCGAGGTGCAGGTCGCCGTGGGTGCGCTGGACGTAGAGGGGGCAGCCGCGCCCGGCCACCCGGGCGCAGTCGTCGAAGAGGGCGCCGAGCCGTGCGGTGTACCGGGCGAGGGCCGGGACCTCCTCGGCGGCCTCCTTGGCGCGCATGGTCATCCGCGCCGCCTCCTCGGCCACGTCCTCCACGGTCAGCCGGGTCCGCCCGAACGCCTCGCCCAGCGCACCGTGCACGTCGGCGACGGCCCGGCCCAGACCGAACGCGTCCCCGGTGAAGCCCCGGGCCGAACCGCGGCCGGTGCCGGCCACGGAGTCGGTCGCCTGCCGCAGCGCCTCCTCCCAGCCGTCCCGGGCGTCCGGCAGGAACTCCTCGACGAGGCCGAGCACCAGGCCCTCCGCGCCGGGGGCGTCGCTGTGCACCGCCCCGTAGAGGTGGGGTGTGCGGGCGCACTCCTGGCGGGTGAGCGCCCGCAGCGCCTCGACCTCGGTGTGCGGGGCCGGCTCCGGGCGGCGGAAGATCTTCAGCAGGACCCGGTCGCCGTAGGCCACCGAGGTGTTGCTCTGCTCCACCTGGAGCGGCTTCGGCACCAGGCCGACCGGCAGCGGATAGCGGGAGCTGCGCTCCAGGCGCGGCCCCTGCGGTGCGCCGCCGCCCGCCAGGGTGCGCAGCAGCAGGGCGAGCAGGGCGCCGTCGGCCAGCGCGTCGTAGACCCGCCAGCCCTGCCAGGGGCCGCTCGGCACGGTCGCGATCGCGGCGGTCGCCAGCCGGTCCGGCAGCTCCGGGCGCAGGCCCAGCAGGAGCTGGACGCGCAGCGGGCCGGCCTCGCCGTCCGCCGAGACCACGGCGTGCAGCAGCAGCGGGGGTTCGTCGCCGACCACCGAGGCCGCCTCGGCGGTCAGCGGGGCTCCGGCGTAGCGCGCGTCGAACCAGCGCCGGCCCGTCAGCCAGGGCCCGAGCGCGGGCAGCAGCGGCCGCAGGATCTCCGACCTCGTGTCCAGCCTCGGGTCCGACCTCGGGTCCGGCCTGGTCCCCGGCCTCGGGTCCGTCGTCATGACGCCTCCTCGGTCGTCAGTACGTGCGCGACCTGGTGGGCCGGGTCGAGGCGCACATAGGTGGACTCGCCCCAGGCGTAGGCGGCTCCGGTGAGTTCGTCGCGGAGCTTGAGCGTGCCGTCGGCGGGCAGGCCGAGGGCCGCCAGGTCGCAGGTCACGGTCGCCTCCTGGGCCCGGTGCGGATCCAGGTTGACGACGACCAGCACCACGTCGGTGCCGCCCTGGGGCAGGTCCACGTGTTTGGAGTAGGCGAGGACCTGGTCGTTGTCGGTGTGCTGGAGCCGCAGGTTGCGCAGTTCCTGGAGGGCCGGACGGGTCCGGCGGATCCGGTTGAGCCGGGTGATCAGCGGGGCGATGGTCCGCCCCTCGGCCTCGGCCCGCGCCCAGTCCCGGGGCCGCAGCTGGTACTTCTCCGAGGCGAGGTAGTCCTCGGTGCCCTCGGCGAGCGGGGTGTTCTCGCACAGTTCGAACCCGGCGTACACCCCCCAGCTGGGCGCGGCGGTCGCCGCCAGCACGGCCCGCACCTCGAAGGCGGCCCGGCCGCCGTGCTGGAGGTAGGCGTGCAGGATGTCCGGGGTGTTCACGAACAGGTTGGGCCGCAGGAAGTCGGCGCTGTCCCGGGTGAGTTCGGGCAGGTACTCGGTCAGCTCCTGCTTGCTGTTCTTCCAGGTGAAGTAGGTGTACGACTGCTGGAAGCCGGCCTGGGCCAGGGCGTGCACCATGGCCCGCCGGGTGAACGCCTCGGCCAGGAACACCACGTCCGGGTCGGTGGTGTTGACCTCGGCGATCAGCCGCTCCCAGAAGTGCACCGGCTTGGTGTGCGGGTTGTCGACGCGGAAGATCCGGACGCCCTGCGCCATCCAGTGCCGCAGGACGCGCAGCGCCTCGGCGTACAGGCCCTCGAAGTCGGTGTCGAAGTCGAGGGGGTGGATGTCCTCGTAGGTCTTCGGCGGGTTCTCGGCGTAGGCGACCGAGCCGTCCACCCGGTGGTGGAACCACTCGGGGTGCCCGGTCACCCAGGGGTGGTCCGGGGAGCACTGCAGGGCGAAGTCGATGGCCACCTCCAGGCCGAGGCCGCGGGCTGTGGCGACGAAGTACCGGAAGTCGTCCAGGGTGCCGAGATCGGGGTGGAGGGTGTCGTGGCCGCCCTGCCAGGAGCCGATGGCCCAGGGCGAGCCGACGTCGTCCGGGCCGGCGACGAGAACGTTGTCGGGACCCTTGCGGTGGGTGGCGCCGATGGGGTGGACGGGCGGCAGGTACACCACGTCGAAGCCCATCGTGGCCACGGCGGGCAGCCGCCCGGCGGCGGTCCGCAGGGTGCCGCTCACCGGCGGCGCGCCCGACTCCACCACGGCGCCCTCCGAGCGCGGGAACAGTTCGTACCAGGAGCCGACCAGGGCCCGCCGCCGCTCCACGCGCAGCGCCGACGGCCGGGAGGCGGTGACCAGTTCGCGCAGTGCGTAGCGGCCCAGGGCGGCCGTCACCCGGGGGTTGGTGACGGCCGCCAGCCGGGCCGAGGCCGGGCCGAGGGTGTCGCGGAGCGCGGCGATCGCGGCCCGGACCTCCTCGCGCCGGCCCCGGTCGGTGATGTCGTTCTCGCCGTGTGCGGCCCGTTCGTGCAGCAGCACGCCCTCGCGCAGGGTGAGTTCGGTGTCGACGCCGGCCTCGATCTTCAGCTCGGCGTCCCGGCGCCAGGTGGCCAGAGGGTCGGCCCAGGCCTCGACCCGGAAGGTCCACAGGCCCTCGGTGCCGGGCACCACGGTGGCGCTCCAGCGGTCGGCGTCGGGGTCGACGAGGGTCATCGGCACCCGCTGGGCGGGGGCACCCTCGGGGCCGCGCAGGACCACGTCCGCGGCGATCACGCCGTGGCCCTCGCGGAAGACGGTCGCCGTGACGTCGACGTGCTCGCCGGTCACGGCCTTGGCGGGCAGTTCCCCGTCCCGCACCCGGGGGCGGACGTCGAGGACGGGGATGCGCCCGGTCACCGGTGTCATGATGATCGCTCCTCTCCCCGTTCGCGTCCCGTCAGCCCTGCCCGGCCGGGACGGCCTGGGCGGGCTGGACGGCCTCGGCGGGCTGGACGGCCTGGGCGGCCGGAGCGGGCTCGGCGGGCTGACGGTCGGCGAGCAGGTCGATGATGGTGCGGGCGAAGACGTGGCAGTGGTTGCCGGTGCGGCCGGTGACCAGGTCGTCGTGGATCACGACGTCCTCGTCGACGTACTCGCCGCCCATGTTCCGCAGGTCGCCCAGCAGGTTGTTGTGGACGACCGCGCGCCGGCCGCGCATCAGGTTCGGGATCGGCGCGGCGAGCCACATGCCGTGGCAGATGATGCCCTTGACGATCGCCGGGTCGGCGAACGCGCGGCGCAGGAACTGCGAGGCGGGCGGCAGCTGTTCGGGGTCGTCGGTGTAGCGCAGGCGGTCGGAGACCATCCCGGAGGGGACGATCACCGCCGAGTACTCCTTGAGCGCGAACTCGTCGAGGTCCTCGAAGGACTCGGTGACCTCGAAGGGCATGCGGTGCTCGTGCCCCTGGAAGGTCATGGCCTCGTTGCCCCAGAGCCGGGTCAGGAAGTGGACCTCCGCGCCCTCCTCGGGGAAGCGGTAGCGGTAGTAGAGGATCTCGGGCTCGTAGAAGTCGCTCTCCATCAGGACGGCGATCTTGTGTCCGTTCAGTCGCACGGCGGTCACCCCTTTCCCTTGGCCGTCACCAGGTCGACGAGGAACGGCCCGTGGTGGGCGAGGGCCTGTGCCACCGCGCCCTCGGCCTGCCCGGGCTTCTCCACCCGCACGGCGGCCACCCCGAGGGAGCGGGCGAGGCCGGTGAAGTCGATGGGCGGGTGGGAGAGGTCGAACATGCCGGGCTGTGCGTGGGCCGGAATGCCGGTCTCCCGCCAGTACTCCTCGATGTTGTCCTCCAGCAGCCGGTAGCTGCCGTTGTTGCAGATCACGAACTTGGTGGGCAGGCCGTGGCGGGCGGCCGTCCACAGGGCCTGGAAGGTGTACATGCTGCCGCCGTCACCGGTGAACCCGACCACCGTGCGGTCGGGATGGGCGAGCTGGGCGCCGAGCGCGCCGGGCAGCCCGACGCCGAGGGAGCCGCCCCGGGTCTGCATCCACTGGCCGGGCACGATGGGCGGCAGGTGCCGGAAGAGCGTCGGGGACGCGGTCAGCGCCTCGTCGAACAGCAGGGAATCCGGCGGGAGTCGGCGGGCGAGTTCGCGGGCGAAGGCGGCGGTGGGCACGGACTGCGCCTCGCCGTCGGCCAAGTCCCGCTCCCGGGCGCCGGCCAGGGCGTCGGCCCGCTCGGCGGCCCGCACCCGCAGCCGCTCGGCCGCTTCCGTCCGCCGCGCCTCCCCCATCTCCCCGTGCAGCGCGTCGGCGAGCAGCCCGAGGGTGGCCTTCGGGTCGGCCACGATGCCGAGGTCGACCGGGAAGTTCTTGGCGATGGCGTCGGTGTCCAGGTCCACGTGGACCACCGGGGTGCCCTCGGCGAAGACGTCGTACAGGGCCGGGAACACCTCGGGCAGCGCGTAGGTGCCGACGATCAGGACGCCGTCGGCGGCGCCGGTGACCCGCCGGCTCTGCTCGCCGAACATGTGCCCCAACTGACCGGCGTACGCCGGGTGTTGCACGGAGAGGTTGACCTCGGCCCAGTCGGCGCCGTACACGTCGGCGCCCCACACCTCGGCGAGGCGCGCCAGTTCGGCCTGGGCGCCCGCGAAGTGGACGCCGTCGCCGGCCACGATCAGCGGGCGGCGGGCCCCGGCGAGCAGGGCGGCGGCCCGGGCGACGGTGTCCGGGGCGGGCAGGCTGCGGGTGTCCGGGTAGCTGACCGGAACGACCGCCTCCCGGGTGCCGGCGTCCATCACGTCGGCCGGCAGCACCACCAGGACCGGCCCGTACGGCGGGGTTCCGGCCACCTTGAAGGCGCGGCGCAGCACCCGCAGCGTGGAGTCGGGGTCGAGCACCCGGGTCGCCCACTTGGTGACGGGCTCCGCCATGCCGACCAGGTCGGCCGCCATCTGGGCGTCCAGCCCTGCGTACCGCAGCCCGGCCTCGCCGACCAGGGTGACGATCGGGGCGTGGCCGCGCATGGCCTGGTAGAGCATGCCGATGCCGTTGCCGAGGCCGACCCCGGAGTGCAGTTGCAGGACCGCCGGGGTGCGGGTGGCGCGGGCGTGGCCGTCCGCCATGCCGACGGCCGTGGCCTCCTGCAGGGCCAGGATGTACTGGATCGAGGGGAAGGAGCGCAGTTCGTCGAGGAACCCCTGCTCGACCGTGCCGGGGTTGCCGAACATGTACCGGACGCCTTCGGCCTCCAGTTGCTCCAGGAGCGCGACGCGCGCGGGCCTGCTGTCCATGCTGGTCACCTCTCGGACCTTTCGCGGGACGGGTGTCAGGACGTCAGGAGGTCCTGAACCCCCACTGGCGCAGGCCCTGTTCGAGGACCTCGACGGTCTTCTGGCCGGTCAGGTAGGAGTCGGGGGTCGAACGGCCCGTGATGAACGGGTAGTCGACGATGACCGAGGTCTCCTTGCCGAAGTTGCCGTGGTAGGCGCCGCCGGGCGCGGTGGCGTCGCGCAGGATGTACTCCAGCGGGTACGGCGGCGGGCCCATCACGAAGTCGGTGCCGAGGAAGCCGGTGCCGTCCTTGTAGTCGTACTCGATGCAGTGCCCGGTGACGTGCTTGCCGCGGATGATGGAGGTACGGGTCTCCTGGTCGCGGGCGAAGGCCAGGCAGGCGACGCCGTAGCACTCGGCGGCGATCGGCCGGTCCAGCTCGCGGAAGGCGAGGATCAGGTCGTGCACCCGCCAGTTGTTGGCGAGGTCGACGATGGGTCCGCTGCCGCCGACGATCAGCAGCGCGTCGTAGCGGTCGGCGATCTGGCGGCGGATCTGCTCCAGGCGGCTGTGGTAGGCCTCCCAGTCGCGCAGGAAGTACGGCCGGGAGCGGTAGGGCCGGTCGGGCAGCCAGGACGCGAGGTCGAGGGGGTTGTCGAGCCGGTCCGACTCCTCGACGGCCCGTACCTTCGCCGCCATCTCGGGCGTGGTGACGGACCGGCCGAGCGGCGGGTCGACGTGCTCGGGGTCCATGCTCGGCGGCAGCGCATTGGGCCGCTTGCCGGTGGGGGTGGCGAAGGTGACGTGGTAGCCGGCCTGGTCGAAGGTCTCCAGGGGGCCGATCAACTCCTCGCCCCAGTAGCCGTGTTCGGACAGGACGACGAGGATGCGCCTGCTCATGGGATTCCTCCCGGATCGGCGGGACGGTGCCAAGTGGCGGATTCCTGTCTACGGCGGGGCACTTCGTCCGGACCATCGCCGTCGCCCGTGCTCACGGCACATGCCCAAGTGGCCGAATGCACTACGGCATGTTGTGGCCAACGCCTGCCGGGGCGTCGCTACCGGGCGGTACGGCCGCCGCGGGCGGCGAGTTGCCCGAGCCGGAGCTGCGACTTCGCACAGTCCGGCCGGAGTTCCGGCGCGCGGCCCGCGGGGCGCCCCGGCTGTGGGGTCATCGGACGCGTATCGCTCCCGGTTCCCGGGGGCGGGACCCCGATGAGCGGAGACATCCATGTCCACCGAACAGACCGGCTCCGACCGGGAGATCGAGGAGTTCGTGCAGCGCTGGTTCGGCCTGCTCAACGTGCACGCCCCGGTCGCGGAGCTGCTGCCCTTCGTCGCCGACGAGGGCCTGGAGATGGCCTTCCCGGAGCGCACCCTGCACAGCCACGCGGACTTCCTCGACTGGTACGCGGCCGTCGGTGAGGCCTACAGCGAGCAGGACCACACCGTGGAGAAGCTCGTCCACCAGGAGACCGGAGCCCGCATCGGCATCGACCTGACCGTCGTGTGGACGGCGAAGTCGACCGCCGACGGCTCCGTGTCCTCGTTCCGGATCAACCAGCAGTGGCAGCTCGAACGCCCCGCGCCCGGCGCCGCCCCGGTGATCGTCGACTACCAGGTCGGCGAACCGGCCGCCCTCTGACCCCGTCACCGTTTGGAGGCTGACATGCCGTCGAATCCGACTCCCCCGGTGCCCCAGGGCGCCGACTACGTGGTGGTCGGCGCGGGTTCCGCCGGCTGCGCCGTGGCCGCCCGGCTCAGCGCGGACCCGTCCGTGACCGTGATCCTGCTGGAGGCCGGCGGCCCGGACGAACGCCCCGAGATCCACCACGCCGACGCCGCCTCGGTCCTCTCCCTGCTGACCGCCGACTGGCGGGGCGAGATCGACTGGGGCTACGAGACCGAACCCCAGGCCGGAATGGACGGCCGCCGGATACCGGTGGCCCGCGGCAAGGTCCTCGGCGGGTGCAGTTCCGTCAACGCCCTGATGTGGGTGCGCGGCAGCCGCCACGACTACGACCGCTGGGTCGCCGAGGGCGCGAGCGGCTGGTCGTACGACGAGGTCCTGCCGTACTTCCGGGCCGCCGAGAGCTACTCCGGCGGCGGCTCCGAGCTGCGCGGCGCCGACGGCCCGGTCCGCGTACGGCAGTTGGACCGCCCGTCGCCGCTGGCGTCCGCCTTCGTGGCGGCGGCCGGTGAACTCGGCCACGACGCCGCGAGCGACGGCGACTACAACGGCGCCCGGCAGGACGGCTTCGGCTTCCTGTACCAGACCAACCGCGACGACGCGGGCGGCCGGTGCAGCGCCGCCGACGCCTACCTCCGCCCGGCCCTCGCCCGCCCCAACCTGACCGTGCTGACCGGCGCCCGCACCACCCGGCTGCTGCTCGACGGGAACCGCGTCACCGGCGTCGAGTACGTCAGGGACGGCGCCGCGGCCCGGATCCGCGCCGACCGCGAAGTCATCGTCTCCGCAGGCGCGTTCGAGTCGCCGAAGCTCCTGATGCTGTCCGGCATCGGCCCGGCCGACCACCTCAGGGCGCACGGCATCCACTGCGTGCGCGACCTGCAGGGCGTGGGCGCCGGGCTCCAGGACCACCTCTTCACCCCGGTCTGCTACCAGTCCCTCCAGGAGCACCCGCCCGGCGCGCTGCTCTCCGAGGCCGGGCTGTTCACCCACACCCCGGCCGCCGACCCGGACGGGCCGCCCGACCTGCAGTTCACCTTCGGCCCGGTCAAGTTCCTGCCCGCCGGCGCACCGGCCGACCAGTGGGAGGGCCCCGGCCTGACCTTCGCCCCGATCGCCGTGCTCCCGCACAGCCGGGGCCGGGTCCGGCTGCGCGACGCCGACCCCGAGTCCAACGCGGTGATCAGCGCCGGCTACCTCACCTCGGCGGCCGACCTGGACGTCCTGGTGTACGGGGTCGAGCTGGCCCGCGAACTGGCCGCCGCCCGGGCCTTCGACGCCTTCCGCGGCGACGAACTCGGCCCCGGCAAGGACGTCACGACCCCGGACGAGCTGCGCGCCTACGTCGCCGCCAACGCGACCACCCTGTGGCACCCGGCCGGCACCTGCCGGATGGGCACCGGACCGGAGGCCGTCACCGACCCCGAGCTGCGCGTCCACGGCATCGAGGGCCTGCGGGTCGCGGACGCCTCCGTGATGCCGTCCATCGTGGCCGGCAACACCCACGCACCCAGCGTGATGATCGGCGAGCGCGCGGCGGCGTTCGCCCTCGGCACCTCCCGGCCGCTGTCCTCCGCCGCCCGACCGACCGAGGGGATGCACCATGTCCACCCGTGACCAGCAGGAGATCCAGAAGCTCTACTCCCGCTTCCTCGACGCGCTGAACGCCGGCGACCTCCAGGGGGTCCGCGCCGTCCTCAGCCCGGACTTCACCGACCACCACCCCGGCTTCGACATCACCGGCATCGACTCCTACCTGGACGCGGTGCGCGGCGCGCACGAGTCGCTCGACATCAAGGGCGAGCTGGAGGAGGGCGTACCGCTCGACGACGGCCGGCTCGTCACCCGGGTGAAGCTCACCGGCACCCACCTCGGCGACGTGCTGGGCTTCCCGGCCACCGGCCGCAAGGTCGAGTGGTCCACCACCGAGATCTGGCGGGCCGAGAACGGCCTGTTCGCCGAGCGCTGGGCCCAGGACGACCTGCTCGGCCTGCGCACCCAGCTGTCCTCCGACGACCTCAACTACACCGTGGTCCGCCAGGTCAGCGACGCGGTCAACGAGCGCCGCTACGACGACCTGGACGAGATGTTCGGGCCGACGTTCAAGGACAACAACCCGGCCTGGAGCGTCGAGAGCCTCGACGAGCTCAAGGGGATCATCAGGGCCGCGCACGACGCGCTGGACTTCACCGTGCACCTGGATGCCCTGTACCCGGCCGCCCCGGACAAGGTGATCATGCACATCACCTTCCACGGCCGGCACATCGCGCCGTTCTTCGGCAAGGAGCCGACCGGCAAGGAGGTCTCCTGGACCAGCCTGGAGGTCTACCGCCTGGAGGACGGCAAGGTCGTCGAGCGCTGGGTCCAGGCCGACACCACGGGCCTGATGCGCCAGCTCGGCGTGGACCTCCCCTGATCCCCACCACAGATCCGCAGCAGCAGGAAAGGACGGCCGCATGAGCACCCGAGAAGTGGTCGACACGTACTACCGGCTGGCCAACGAGGGCGACTGGGACGCCTGGTGCGACCTGTTCGCGATCGACCAGACCATGGACGAGCAGCTGGCCGGGCACGTCGAGGGACGCGAGACGCTCCGCGAGATGATGAAGGGCTTCCCGCAGATGTACGCCTCCTTCGCCAACGTCCCGCGCCTGGTGGTCGTGGACGGCGAGCAGGCCGCGGTGGTCTCCGACATCACCGCCCGCACCCCGGACGGCATCGCGGTCGAGGCCGCGGTGTGCAACTACTTCCGGGTCCGGGGCGGGCTGATCACCTACATGACGAACGTCCACGACACCGTGCCGTTCGCCCCGGTCACCGGGAAGTGACGGCCATGACGACCGCCGCCCCGAACGCCGCCCCGAACGGCCTGCGCTGGGCCCACGTGGGCCTCAACTGCCGTGACCAGAAGGCCACCGAGGACTTCTACACCCGGCACTTCGGCTTCCGCCGCGCCCGGGTGGTGGAGGCCGACGGCACCCGCGTGGTCTTCCTGCGCAACGGCCCGGCCTGCCTGGAGCTGTTCGCGACCGACGCGGACCCGCTCGTGACGGCCGAGAAGGACGGCCCGGCCGCCCCCGGCACGGCCCGCCACCTCGCCTTCCAGGTCGACGACGTGGACGCGTTCCTCGCCGCCGCCGGGGGCGAGCTGGAGCCGACGCTCGGACCGCTGACGTTCGACGAGTTCATCCCCGGCTGGAAGACGGTCTGGGTCTCCGACCCGGACGGCGTCGTGGTGGAGGTCAGCCAGGGATACACCGACCAGTCCACCGAAGAACTGGCAACGTACGCCTGACAGGAGAGTTCCCCAGATGAAGGCCGTTCCCGAGCAGACCATTCTCATCACCGGCGCGACCGACGGTCTCGGCCGCGCGGTCGCCCGCGAACTCGCCGCGCAGGGCGCGTCGCTGATCCTGCACGGCCGCAGCGCGGCCAAGGGCGCGGACCTGCTGGCCGAGCTGCGCGCGGCCGGCGCCACCGGCCGGCTCAGCTACGAGCTCGCCGACTTCTCCTCCCTGGAGGACATCGGCAAGCTCGCCGAGCGGATCCTCACCACGTACGACCGGCTGGACGTGCTGGTGAACAACGCGGGCATCGGGGTCGAGCTGGCCCGCCAGGAGAGCCAGGACGGGCTGGAGCTCACCTTCCAGGTCGACTACCTGGCGGCCTACATCCTCAGCTGCCGGCTCGCCCCGCTGCTGGTGGCGTCGGCACCGGCCCGCATCATCAACGTCAGCTCCGCGGGCCAGGCGCCGATCAACTTCCGGGACGTGATGCTGGAGCGCAACTGGGACGGCGTACAGGCCTACTGCCAGGCCAAGCTCGCCCAGATCTCGCTCACCTTCGACCTGGCCGAGCGGCTGCGCGGCACCGGGGTCACGGCCAACGCGCTGCACCCGGCGTCGTACATGCCGACCAAGATGGTGGTGAACCTGTTCACCCCGCAGAGCACGGTCGCGGACGGCATGCGCAACACCCTGCGGCTGATCACCGACCCGGCCCTGGACGACGTCTCCGGCGTCTACTTCAACCGCTCCACGCGGGCCCGGGCAGGTGCCCAGGCATACGACGAGCCGGCCCGCGCGCAGTTGCGGAAGCTGAGCGAGTCGCTGACCGGGGTGGCGTTCCCGGCCAGCTTCGGCTGAGCCCGAACGGGACGAGCCCCCGCCTCACCGCAGCGAGGCGGGGGCTCGTCCATGCCCTGGTGGGTTTGTCGACTGCGGCGCCGTCGTGGCTGGTCGCGCAGTTCCCCGCGCCCCTTACGGGGCGCTGCCACCTCAGTCCGCTGTGACGGACAGTCGGTGGTGGAATACGTTGTGCGGGTCCCAGGCCGCCTTTACCGCCTGCAGCCGGGGCAGGTTGTCCTTGAAGTAGAGGCTCTGCCAGGGCACCCCCGAGGTATTCCAGGCCGGGTCGGCGAGGTCGGTGTCCGGGTAGTTGATGTACGAGCCGTCGTTGGTGTCGTCGGGCGCGGGAACCCCGCCGGTGGCCACGTACAGGTCGCGGTAGAGGGCGCGCATCCAGGCCACGTGCCGGTCGTCGTCCGCGGCGGCGGGCCAGTACGTCGTGAAGTTGGCCTTGAGGACCGAGTCCCGCTGGGCCAGCGCGGTGGCCGAGGACGCGACGGTGTTGACCTTGCCGCCGTAGGAGTAGAGCAGGATCCCGGCGTGACCGTCGTAGCCGGCGTCGGAGAGGTAGCCGTAGAGGGTGGAGGCCTGGGCGGCGGACCAGCCCTTGCGCAGGTAGGCGCCCTTGGACTTGGTCCGGTTGTACAGCCCGGTGTCGTAGGGGTCCTTGAGCGTCGTCTTCATCCACGGCCAGGAGGAGCGGACCTCGGTGTACGGCGCCCCGATGCCACCGGCCACCGCCGTGACGTACGCGTCGAGGAGCGCGGAGGCGTCCGAACGGGTGGCGTCGATCTGCGAGTTGAGCACGAGCGCGCCCTGCACCCGGTTGTAGAGGATGAGCACGCTGTGCAGGCTGTCGTAGGCGGAGCCGGCCACGCTGTTGCGGGCGTGCCAGGCGCCGTGGTCGGCGATCAGGGCGGTGAAGGCGGCCTCCGTCAGGTCGCTCCACTTGATGCTGACCGTGGACTTCAGGAGCGTCTTCGGAGGCCTGGGCAGCAGGCCGGCGGGGTCGGTGCCGGTGGCGTCCGGGGAGCGGAACCAGTAGCGGGTGACGATGCCGTAGGTGCCGCCGCCTCCGCCGGTGTGCGCCCACCACAGCTCGCGGTGCGGGTCGTCCGGCTCCCGGGTGGCGACCACCGCGCGGGCGGTGCCGGAGGCGTCGACGGTCACCACCTCCACGGCGTACAGGTGGTCCACGACCGCCCCGTGCTGCCGGCACATGGCGCCGTAGCCGCCACCGGTGACGTGCCCGCCGACCCCGACGGTCGGGCAGGTGCCGCCCGGCAGCGCCACCCCCCACTCCAGGTACAGGGTCCGGTAGACGTGGCCGAGGGTGGCACCGCCCTCGACGAGGAAGGCCCGGCGGGCGGGGTCGTGGCGGACGGCGTCCATCTCGGACATGTCGACGAGTATCCGTACGTCCGGGTCGTCGACGAGCCCGTCCAGGCAGTGCCCGCCGCCGCGCACCCCGATGCGTCTGCCGTCGCGCACGGCCTCCTGGACGACGGCCACCACCTGGTCGGTGCTGTGCACGAGCCGCACGGAGTCGGGGGCGGCGGTGAATCTCGCGTTGTAGCCGCGGGAGGTGAGGTCGAGATAGCGGGCGTCGGAGGCGTCGACGGTGACCGCGGCGGGGGCGGACGTCGTGGTGGCGGCGTGGGCGGGGGCCGGGAGGAGGGCCGCGCCGGCCCCGGCGGCGGCCGCCGAGCCGAGGAGTCCGCGCCGGGTGAGTCGGGCGGCGGGCCGCCGGTCTGGCTGCTGCTGTCGTGTCACAGGTGTCTCCTTCAGTCGTGGGGAAACGGCTGCCGCCCGGGAGGCGCGGAGCCTCCCGGGCGGCAGGGGGGAGCCGCGGACGGGGCGGTCAGACGACCTCGTGTCCGCTGACGGTGGTCTCGGGAATCTCGTCGCGGACGTCCCAGTGCTCGACGATCAGTCCCTCGTCGATCCGGAAGACCTCCACGACGACCATGCCGCGGTCGTCCGGGTCACCGCGGAAGCGGGTGTGCAGGAAGACCAGGTCTCCCGAACCGGCCGCGCGCCGGATCTCGAACCGGGCCCGCGGGTACTGCTTGTGGAAGCCGTCGATGAACTCGACCAGCGGGGCCCGCCCGTCGGGCAGGTTCGGGTTGTGCTGGATGAGGTCCTCGGCCAGGTACTTGTCGGCCAGCTCGGTCCGCCCCTGGTTCCAGACGGTCTCGACGTACTCCCGAACGAAGTTCACCTGGTGGCTGCTCATAGGGTTCTCCTTGAACTGACTTGAGGGACAACGCCCCGACAGGGGCGCGGGGCTGTATCGATTTGCGGCTGCCGCCGCGTGGGCGCGACCAGCCACGACGGCGCCGCAGACGACCGCCAAGGCATCGGCGCTCAGCTGGTGTGTACGGGGGTTGCCGCCCTATCGGTAGTCGCCGCCTGCGCGACCTGCCGAACCGAGGACAGATGGGCCACTCCGGCCAGCACGAGGACGCCCAGGGCCGCCCACGGAATGGGCCCGGCCCCCAGGTCCGGCAGCAGGCTGCTGCCGATGAAGCTGCCGAGGCTCATCCCCAGGTACAGCGCCGCGGCGTTCATCGCGAGGATCAGTCCCGGCTGCAGCGGCACCAGCTCCACCAGCCGGGCCTGCTGCGGCGCCTGGTACATCTGGCTGAAGAACGCCCAGAACGCGAAGAACACGACCCCGGGCGCGGAGTGCGGAGCCACCAGCAGCAGCGCGAAGCCGAGCGCGAGCCCGAGCACGGCGACGCTCACCGTGCGCCCGCCGCCCAGCCGCTCGGCGATCCGCGGCGCGAAGGCGTTGCCCGCCACGCCGATGACGCCGAAGGCGAGCAGCGTCAGCGAGATCAGCCCGGAGGACGCGCCGAAGCGGTCCTTCAGGTAGGCGCCCGCGATGCCGTAGACGGTGAACTGGGCGGCCATGAAGAGCAGGGTCGTGGTGACCGTGGCGGCCGTGGCCGGGGTGCGCATCGCCTCGCGGTAGGCGCCGACCGTCGGGGGTTCGCCGGCCGGGATCTCGGGGACGAAGACCAGCACCGTCACGAAGGCGAGCGCGGACAGCGCGGCCACGCCGAGCAGGGCCGGCCGCCAGCCCAGGGTGCCGCCGAGGAACGAGGCGAGCGGCACGCCGAGCACCGCGGCGGCCGTCATGCCGCCGAACACCGTGGCCAGGGCCCGCTGCCGGCGCTCCGGCGGCACGATCAGCGCTCCGGCCGCCGAGGCGCCGGGACCGAAGACGGCGGCGCCCATCGCGCCGAGCACCCGGGTGGCGGTGAGGAAGCCGTAGTCGGGCGCGACGGCGCCGAGGGCCGCGCCGACGGTGAGCAGGCCGATACCGACGAGCAGCACCCGCTTGCGGTTCCACCGGCGCAGCAGGATGGGGGCGGTGGGCGCGCAGACCGCGAAGGTCAGCGCGAAGACGGTGACCAGGATGCCCACGGTGGCCGGCTGGACGTGCAGGTCGTCGCCGATCGGGCCGTTCAGGCCGACGACCGCCAGCGAGATCGTCCCCAGGCTGAAGTAGCCCAGTGACAGGGAGAGCAGGGCGGGTAAATCGCTGCGGGACGGCATCAAGCCACCTCCTCTTCCTCTTCGTCATCGGTGCCGGAAAGGCGGGAGCCGGGAAGTTCCATACAGCGAACCTAGAAACGCTCCGCGTCCCGCCGAGACCGCTCCGGAAGGGCGTCCGGCACTCCCCCAGGTCCGTCGGCCTACTACGTCAGGTCGCCGTCAGGCCGCCGCTGGACCGCCGCCGGACCGCCGCTGGACCGCCGCCGGACCGCCGTCAGGCCGCCCCGAACCCACGGTTCCGCAGCACCAGCGGGACCTGTCGCCCGGAGCTGATCAGCCAGTGCTCGACCGCGTTGACCAGCAGGAGCAGCACGGTGGTGACGGCGAGCGTGGCCACGCCCGGGAGTCGCCAGAACGGCAGGGCGAGGGCGAGCAGGACGAGGCCGCCGTAGAACCGGGTGGCGGACGCGGCGCCGAACATGCGGCGCCGGGTGTAGCAGAACGCGAGCATGAAGAGGGCGGCGCCGGACGGCAGCAGGGCGGCGCTCAGCGCGTCCGGGGTGTGCAGGGGGGAGCGGACGGTGCGGGTGGCGCCGACGGAGACCAGCAACAGCCCGACGACCAGCACCAGATGGCCGTAGCTGAGCACGTCGCGGACGACGACGGACGGGGTCGGGTGGGTGCGCAGGGCGTGGGCGACGGCCGAGGCCACCAGGTGGAAGTAGAGCCACCACAGGGCGCAGCCGACCAGGAAGGCGAGGACGAGGGCGGTCAGTTCGGCCGGGGCGAGCGAGCCGTGGGCGGCGCCGGCGCCGACGGCGAAGACGTTCTCCCCGAGGGCGATCATGACGAACAGGCCGAAGCGCTCGGGCAGATGGTTGACGCCGAACGCCAACTGTCGCAGGTGGCCGCTGAGTACGACGGGCGCGACGATCTCGGCGACGACGGCGAAGGCCCAGCAGACCTCGCGCCACGGCGCCGGCACGGTGGCGCAGGCGAACAGGACCAGGGCGAAGGCGAGTCCGGCCCGGTAGGGGTGGATGGTGTAGAGGGCGCACTCCTTGCGGATCGCCTCCCCGATCAGCAGGCGCAGGGCGAGGTAGCTTCCGGAGTAGAGCAGGGCCGCCTCCCGGTCGGCCAGGGCGAGCGGGGCGGCCACCGCCATGCCGTAGACGGCGAGCGCGGTCAGCAGCAGGAACACCCGTTGCAGGTTGGTCTCGAGCACGGCGTTCATCGCCATGACGACGTCCACCCAGGCCCACCAGAGGGGGACCAGTACGAGCAGGCATTCGCCCAGCACCGGCCAGCTCGGGTGCACGGCCACCGGGTGGGCGACCTGGCCCACGCCGAACGCGAGGACCAGGTCGAAGAAGAGCTCCGCCCAGGTGGTGCGGTCGCGCGCCGGAACGGCAGGAACGGTCGTCGTCGCTGCGGTTGCGTCGGTCATTTCTGTATGGGGACACGGCCCCCGTCCGCCGCCGGCACGGGGTGGAAAGCCGGCGCGTACTGCGGGAAGTCACGGCACCGGATGTCTCAACTCGGCCGCCGGAACGGCCGGTTCACGTCACTCTGGGCAGCCCGGCTCAGCGCAGCTCCGCGACGTACCGGTCGGTGCCCGGCACGGTCGGCACGAACGGCGCCACCAGCTCCACCCGCCCCAGCCCCGACCCGGCGACCTCCTCGTCCAGGCCGGTGAAGCGGTCCTCCCAGCACTCCCTCGGGTCGGTCTCCAGGAACCACAGCAGGGTCAGCCGGGTGTCCACCCCCTCCACCTGCTTCACGTACGTCATCCGGTCCCCGGGGAGCGGGGTCGGCCGGAAGACGGTCACCATCGCGGTCGGCGAACCCGCCAGCTTCTTCGGCAGGTGCCGTCCGCGCAACCACTCCACCAGTTCGGCCCGCTGCTCGGCCGACTCGCTGTCGACGACCTCCACCACCAGCCCCGCGTAGGGGTGGTCGAGGGCGTGGAAGTCGCGCGGACCGGCGGCCCCGTCCCGGTACACGGTGGCCTCGTGGTCCTGGAACGCCGTGAAGACGTGGGTCCGGTCCTGGTACACCCGGGCGTCCCGGTTCAGCCGTTTGTTGATGGCGACGGTCCACTTCATGTGGTCGGCGTAGCGGCCGTCGGTGATCCAGTAGGTGGAGATGTAGCACCCCGCGGTCACCGGCTGGGCGACGGCCGACTTCTCGGGGTAGCGCAGGAGTTGCAGGTCGCGGGTGGCGACCCAGCGGCGCCCGGCGTACATCCAGGGCATGGCCATCGCGCCTGCGTAGTAGTGGTCGTCCTCGTACCAGCGGTTGTACGCGTACTCGTGCCCGGGGTGCGGTTCGACCATGGTGATGAGGGCGTGGCCCGGGCGGACGCCGTACGGGCCCACGGCGGCGAGTTCGGCGTAGACGTCACTGCGGGTGTCGTCGCTCATGCGGTTCCCCTTTCCGGTGGTCGCCCATACTCTGACGCTCCGTCAGATAAAGCGCCAGGGTTCAGGAGGCTTCCATGTCGCTGCTCGCGGGCAAGACCGTCGTCGTCTCGGGAGTCGGCGCCGGGCTCGGGCACCAGGTCGCGGCGGCCGTCGTACGGGACGGCGGGAACGCCGCGCTCGGCGCGCGGACCGAGGCGAACCTCGCGAAGAGCGCGGCCGACATCGACCCGGGGGGCACCAGGACCGCGTACCTGCCCACCGACATCACCGACGAGGGCCAGTGCGGGGCGCTGGCCGCGCTGGCCCGGGAGCGGTTCGGCGGGATCGACGCGGTGGTCCATGTCGCCGCCTGGGACTCCTACTTCGGCGGGGTCGAGGACGCCGACTTCGCGACCTGGGCCTCGGTCATCGACGTGAACCTGCTGGGGACGCTGCGGATGACCCGGGCGTGCCTGCCGGGACTGAAGGCGGCGGGCGGCGGCTCGGTCGTCCTCATCGGCACCCAGTCCGCCGTCGCCGCGCCCTCGCAGGTGAAGCAGGCCGCGTACGCCGCCTCCAAGGGCGCGCTGACCAGCGCGATGTACTCGCTGGCGCGGGAGCTGGGGCCGTACCGGATCCGGGTCAACACGGTGCTGCCGGGCTGGATGTGGGGGCCGCCGGTGCAGGCGTACGTCCAGTTCACCGCGCACACGGAAGGGGTGCCGGAGGACGAGGTGCTGGGCCGGCTGACCGGACGGATGGCGCTGCCGGAGCTGGCGACGGACGGGGACGTGGCGGACGCGGCGGTGTTCCTGGCGTCGGACCGGGCGCGGGCCATCACGGGGCAGTCGCTGCTGGTCAACGCGGGGGAGCTGATGCGCTAGGGACCGATCCGGGTCCACCCATTCATTCACACTCATGAACCAAGGTCAGGAAGACGAACGATTTTACTTTCCCTTGACCCTACGCCCGCTTGTCGTGCCCGCGTAACGGAACCCACGATGAGCGGGCACTTCGCGGCCTTCCCCGTCCCCGCTCCGCTTATGCGAAGTGCCAGCCAGCTGAGCGGAGTTCAGTAGGCGGACCCTGGAAGGGGGGCGCATGAACGGGCTCGACTGGGCCGTGCTCATCGGCTACTTCGGTGTGATGGTCGCGATCGGCGTCTGGTCGCACAAACGCGTGGACAACGTCAGTGACTTCTTCACCGCGGGCGGCAAGATGCCCTGGTGGCTGTCCGGCATCTCGCACCACATGTCGGGCTACAGCGCGGTGATGTTCACCGGGTACGCGGGCATCGCCTACACCTACGGCGTGACGTCCTTCGTCACCTGGTCCTTCCCGATCGCGCTCGGCATCGCGATCGGCTCGAAACTCTTCGCCCCGCGCATCAACCGCCTGCGCTCGCGCCTGCACGTGGCGTCCCCGCTCGAATACCTGAAGAGCCGCTACAACCTCTCCACCCAGCAGGCGCTGGCCTGGTCCGGCATGCTCCTGAAGATCGTGGACGTGGCCGCGAAGTGGGCGGCGATCGCCACCCTGCTGTCGGTGTTCACCGGGGTCTCCCTCAACCAGGGCATCTTCATCACCGGCGCGATCACGGCGGTCTACTGCACGATCGGCGGCCTGTGGGCGGACGCGCTCACCGAACTCGGCCAGTTCGTCATCCAGCTCCTGGCCGGCATCTCGATGTTCGTGGCCGTCGTCCTGAAGCTGAACGACAAGGGCATCGGCTTCTTCGACGCCTGGGACCAGCCGGCCCTGCACGGCCACGGCAAGCCGCTCGTCGGCCCCTACGGCACGGTGTTCCTGCTCGCCTTCCTCTTCATCAAGCTCTTCGAGTACAACGGCGGCATGCTCAACCAGGCCCAGCGCTACATGGCCACGGCCGGCCCGAAGGAGGCCGAGCGCAGCGCCCGCCTCTCCGCCGCCCTCTGGCTGGTCTGGCCGGTCGTCCTGTTCTTCCCCATGTGGATGTCGCCGCTCCTGGTGCACGCCCAGAAGCCGGACGGCTCCGACTCCTACGGCCTGATGACCGAACAGCTCCTCCCGCACGGCCTGCTGGGCCTGGTGATCGTCGGCTTCTTCTCCCACACGATGGCGATGTGCTCCTCCGACGCCAACGCGATCGCGGCCGTCTTCACCCGTGACGTGGCCCCGGTCGTCTCGCAGCGGGCGCGGGCGTGGAACGAACGCTCGGGCCTGATCGCGGCCCGCGTCACGACGGTCGTCTTCCTGGGCCTGTCCATGACGGTGGCCACCCAGATCAACTCCCCCACCTTCAAGGACATCATCACCGTGGTCATCAAGTGGGTGGCCGGCCTGATGGGCCCGATCGCCATCCCGATGATGCTCGGCCTGCTCCGCCCGTTCCGCCGCTCCGGCCCGACGGCGGCCCTCACCAGCTGGGCGGCGGGCCTGCTGGCCTTCTGGCTGGTCAACTACCCGATCAACTGGAACGTGGACGGCGGCGTCCCCCTCCAGTACCAGGTCTCGGTCCCGCTCGCCGTCTCCCTGGTCCTCTACATCCTCATCGGCTTCCTCAAGCCGGAGGACACCCCGGAA
Organism: Streptomyces sp. NPDC058464; assembly: GCF_042721035.1. NCBI lineage: Bacteria > Bacillati > Actinomycetota > Actinomycetes > Kitasatosporales > Streptomycetaceae > Streptomyces > Streptomyces sp. NPDC058464. The sequence continues at coordinate 24,834 of NZ_JBHXMA010000016.1, read as the reverse complement.
CGCCTCGCGATCATCGAGAGCGTGAACACGGACGGGGACAGCGCGGCCGCGGCGGTCCCGGTCCCCGCCCAGGCGGGCAGCGGCGACGCCCTGGGGGCACCGGTCAAGGACTGACCGGCCGTGCGGGGGTGGGTGCTGGACGGAAGACCCGCACCCGGGGGGCGGGGTGACCGGCGCACGATGGACAAGGGGGGGGGGGGGGGGGGGTGA